>REEM01000076.1 GCA_007695055.1 Spirochaetaceae bacterium
CGTTCTTGTGTGCTCACCTCCTCAGTGTACCGCAGCTGATCGCTCCGCGCAAATGTTCCGGAGCCGGGCGACTTTCGAATGAGGCTCGACATTCTAAACGTCCATGGTACAATAGCTCACACCGTGAGAAGGATAGCTAATGAAGACACATCGAACCGTATTGTTGGTGGAGGATGAGCCAATTATCGCCATGGCTGAGAAAGCCGTATTGAGCCGTAACGGATACCAGGTTGTCTGTGCCGTAGACGGGGAAAAAGCGGTGGAGCTTTCTGCCACACAACCTGAGATTGATCTAGTGCTTATGGACATTGACCTCGGTGAAGGTATAAGCGGCACCGAGGCAGCCCAGCTCATTCTGAACTCACGCGAACTCCCTCTCATTTTTCTATCCTCCCACACCGAACCGCAGGTTGTCGAGAAAACCGAAGGCATTACCTCATATGGATACATCGTCAAGAACTCTGGCGACACGGTGCTGCTTGCCTCAATTCGCATGGCGTTTCGACTATTTGAAGAAAGGCAGGCGGTCAGGCAGCATGAGCTGCTGTTGAACGGCGTCTTTAACTCAATTCAGGACGGAATGAGTGTCCTGGACGCAGATCTCACTATTCGGCACGTCAACCACGCAATGGAACGCTGGTATCCCGAAAATGAAGGCCTGATTGGCCGAAAATGCCACCAGGTGTACCACCACCGTGAAGAGGTGTGCGAGTTCTGCCCCTCAGTTCGGGCACTGATTTCCGGCGAGGTGGAACACGCTGTTGTGCCGGGGCGCGCCGACTCTTCGGCACAGTGGTTGGAGCTCTACGCCTACCCAATGAAGGATCGGGTAACCGGAAAGAGTATCGGTGTTGTAGAGTTTGTTAGAGATATTACCGACAAGCGACGTCTCGAAGAAGAGCTTAGCGAGACGGAAACACGCTTTCGCTCCATTATGAGCGCCATGCAGGACATAGTGTTTACGCTGAACTCGGACCTTCGGCTGACGGGATTGTACGGGAGTGGAGCTCAGGCGTACGGGCTCACCCCTGAGCATTGCCTAGGCAATTTCCTTTCAGAGGCGCTCGGTGGGGACGCACCTCAGGTTCACGAAGATGCTGCTAGAAATGCGCTCACAGGCACGTTTACCATTTATGACTGGTCTGCACGCCTGGGAACAGGTGCCAGATCACACTTTCAGACCTCGTTGTCGCCAATTCATAATGGCCTCGGTACGGTGACCGGCCTTGTGGGAATTACTCGCGATTTTACCGTTCCCAAACGGAACGAGGAATAACCGACAGTCAGGAATACTATACCCTCCGAAAACTCCGTTTTACAGCTCGGAATTTCCATGTCACACTACAGATGAACTCGATGGTCCAGGAGGTTACACCATGCAGAGTAACACAAATGGCGCAGGCGAACGCACAAAAGTCGATATTGCGATTATCGGGGCGGGAGTCAGCGGTGCCTGTATTGCCCGACAGCTCTCGGCCTATGAGACCGAGGTGGCCCTTATTGAGAAAGAAGCCGATGTCTCCTTTGGTGTCTCAAAAGCCAACTCCGGGATTGTTCACGGTGGTTTTCATCACGGCCCCAAATACTTGAAGACTCGACTCGAAATCCGCGGAAATCTCATGTACGACCGGCTACAGCGGGAACTCGACTTCCCTTTCTCGAGATGTGGAATTTTGGTGGTTGCCCTAAATGACGAGGAGATGAAGTATATAGACCACCTCTACACTCAGGGTTTAGAGAACGGTGCTATTGGTATTGAGATGTGTTCCCGCGAACGGATGTTTGAGCTTGAGCCCAAACTTGAGAGTGACTGCGTTGGAGGACTGCATGCCCCCGGCGGTGGGGTCATAGAGCCGTACCGCTTTGTGTTTTCGGTGGTGGAGTCGGCAGTAAAAAACGGCGTACAGCTGCTACGTGAGTTCGAGGTCGTGAAGGCCGAGCGCTCTGGGGAGAAGCATATAGTGCACGCCGCCGACGGCAGGGTCGTTGAGGCACGCTATGTTGTCAACGCGGCAGGGCTTTTTGCGGACAAGGTTTCGGGGATATTTGGTGCGGAAGAGTTCCAGATCACTCCACGCAAGGGTGAGTACTATCTCCTGGACCGCAAGACAAAGGCCTGCCCCAATCGCGTACTCTTTCCGGTTCCAACCAAGGTATCCAAAGGCATGCTGGTTATCCCGACCGTTGAAGGCACGGTGCTCATTGGCCCAACCGCCGAGGAAATTGAGGATAAGACGGATCTCTCTACCAATGCCGACAAGCTTGGGCAGATACTGGACCAGGCACGCAAGATGGTACCCTCGGTGTCTCAGACCGATGTCATTGCGGCGTTTTCCGGCCTCCGCCCGGCCCTGCTGCCGGAGGGAGATTTCTACATCGATATATCTGAGAAAACACCCAACTTCATTCAAGTGGCTGGCATTCAGTCGCCCGGACTCACGGCCGCACCTGCTATTGGTGAGTATGTGAAGGATCTTCTGAAGAAGGCGGGCTGCCGACTGACCGAAAAGGCCGACTACGATCCGTTTGTCACGAAACTGCCGCGTATTCGTGACTACTCGCCCTTTGAGGCGGATGAGTTGCTGAAGAAGGACGCCGCCTACGGAAACCTGATATGCCGCTGTGAGAAGATATCCGAGGCGGAGATTGTCGCAGCAATTCGCGCCGGGCACACAACGCTTGATGGGATCAAGTACTTCACCCGTGCCCAGATGGGACGCTGCCAAGGCGGGTTCTGCAGTTATAAAATTATCAAGCTGATCATGCGCGAGACAGGAATGGAGTATGATCAGATCACCAAGAACGGACGCGATAGCGTTGTTCTTACCGGCCGGTTATAGGAGCTAGGTCATGCATGAACGCACATACGATGTCGCCGTAATTGGAGGCGGAGCTGCGGGTATGGCTGCCGCTGTGGAGGTTCGCAGACAAGGACTGTCATGCGCCATTGTCGAACGTGAGAACCAACTGGGTGGAATACTTATGCAGTGTATCCACAACGGGTTTGGGGTACAGGAGTTCAAGAAGGAGCTATCCGGCCCTGAGTTTGCGGAAGAGTTTATGGACATGGTTGCCGACGCTGGCACAGATGTCTTTCTGAGCACGACCGTAGACAGCATAGAAGAGTCCGAGCAAGGAAAGGAGCTGTACTGTTACTCACGCAAGAACGGGGTTGTTAAGCTCAATGCGCAGGCGGTGATTCTTGCCATGGGATGTCGCGAACGCAACCGTGGAAATATCCGCACTCCGGGTACACGGCCAGCCGGTGTGTTCACCGCCGGGCTCGCGCAGCGGCTGGTAAACGTGGAGGGCTATATTCCGGGGAAGAACGTGGTTATTGTTGGCTCCGGCGATATTGGACTCATCATGGCACGCCGCATGACCTGGGTTGGAGCAAAGGTGCATGGCGTTGTGGAGATCCAACCCTACCCTGCCGGACTTACGCGCAACATTGTCCAGTGTCTGAACGACTTTGAGATTCCATTGTATCTCTCACATGTTGTGTCGCGAATTGAAGGTAAGAACCGCGTGGAGAAGGTAACGGTTTCGCCGCTGGTGAATGGTATTCCTGACGAGGATCAGTCCTTTGAAATTCCATGCGACACGCTCCTGCTCTCGGTAGGCCTGGTACCGGAAAATGAGCTGTCCGAGAACGCGGGCGTGGAGATCTCCCCCATTACCAGTGGTGCGGTAGTAGACTCAACCATGATGACCTCGGTACCTGGGATCTTCTCCTGTGGCAACGTGTTGCATGTGCACGACCTGGCGGACTACGCAGCCGAGGAGGCTCGCCGCACCGGCGCTTACGCGGTCGCATGGCTCCAGAACAAGAAGCCAGCACGGCAGCTGCGAATTAAGGCCGGAGCGAATGTGCGCTACGTGAGTCCTGGCATGATCAATCCGGAACTACCTGACAAATTGTATTTGCGAACCCTCATTGTTAAGAACAACGCCCAGTTGGTTATGAAACTGAACAACAACATCGTCAAGGAAAGGAAACTGAGTCACGTTCAACCATCTGAGATGGTCAGCGTAAAACTGACAAAGAAAGATGTTGAGGACTGGCACGCCGAGTCCGACTCGGTACTGGAGGTGAGCGTACAATGAGTGCACCCGAAACCAAAGAAATGATTTGCATTAGTTGTCCTATTAGCTGTCGCATGACGGTTTACGAGGAGAACGACTCCATAGTGGTCAAAGGCAACAAATGCGCGCGGGGAAAGGTGTACGGAGAGGAGGAGTACCTCGCACCTAAGCGCATGGTAACCTGCACGGTAGCAACCGACTCCGAGGAGTTCCCGCGACTCCCTGTTCGCACAACGGCCTCAATTCCCAAGGAGACAATTGACGAACTGCTGCAAGAACTGTACAGCCTGAACATTAAACTGCCGGTGAAGCGCGGTACTACACTGATTGAAAACTATCATGACACCGGCGTGGACGTTATTGCAACCATGACGCTGCCTGGACGGGCATAGGCTCGTCCAGCCGCGCGAAGAGAGTGATATGAAAAATGAGCAGACATCTCCCCAAGGTCGTAGTAGTGCAGAGTTCCCCGCCGGTTTTTTGTGGGGTGTTGCTGCAGCAAGTTACCAGGTGGAAGGGGCGGTAGACGCAGACGGCCGCGGCCTAAGCATATGGGATACCTTCTCACGGACTCCAGGTAAGGTGCGCCACGGACATACCGGTGATGTCTCGGTAGATCAGTATCACCGCTACCCGGAAGACGTCACCCTCATGCGGCAGCTCGGCCTGGGTGCCTATAGATACTCTATTGCATGGCCGCGAGTGCAACCGGAGGGCTCGGGGGCACTCAACCAAGCCGGGTTCGACTACTACAAAAGGCTCAGTGATGAGCTCCACCGTCAGGGTATACAGAGCGTCGCCACTCTCTATCACTGGGATCTTCCCCAAGCCTTAGAGGATGCCGGAGGTTGGCCGCAGCGCGATACCGCCTACCGCTTTGCTGAGTACGCTGCCGCTTGTTTCGTTGAGCTCGGCGACCACGTAGATATGTGGATTACCCTCAACGAACCTTGGTGCAGTGCGGTCTTGGGATACGATATAGGCGAACACGCCCCCGGGCATACGAGCAAAAGCAAAGGATGGGCCGCTGGACACCACCTCATGCTGGGCCACGGCTTGGCGGTGCAAGCCTACCGAGCCTTGGCCGGGGATGCAGCGCAGGCTGGCGTTGGTGGGCGCGCCATCGCACCAATTGGGGTCACTCACAATTTTGAGACACCTCGGCCTGCCACCTTGCATCCTAAAGATGTAGAGGCAGCCGACCGAGGGGCAGATATGCGCACCCGGTTTTTCCTGGATCCTATGCTGGGCCGACCCTATCCCGAGAGGCATTTTGCTGCGTACCCTCAGGAGACCCCGCCGCCGGTATTGGAGGGTGACCTGGAGATTATAGCCACTCCCGTAGATTTCCTTGGGCTTAACTACTACTTTGAGCCAGTCGTAGCAGCCGATCCTGAGCACCCGGAAGGCTTCTGCATAGTCGACAGTCACCATGAGACAACCGACATGGGCTGGCCAGTTACACCCCGCGGCTTGTCCCGCCAACTCCACTGGGTCTGGAAATATACTGGGGGTCGATATCCGCTCTACATTACCGAGAACGGATGCGCCATGCCGGATGAGCTCACACCCGACGGCATGCGTTGCCATGATCCGCGGCGGGTGCAGTACCTGCGAGATCATTTCTCGGTAGCTCTGGATGCAATTGAGGAAGGTATAGACCTACGTGGCTATTTTGTCTGGAGTCTCATAGACAACTTTGAATGGTCGCTCGGCTACACTAAGCGCTTTGGCATTGTGTATGCTGACTACATAAACCAGCGTCGGGTGCCCAAGGACAGCTACTACTACCTGCGAGAAGTAATCTCGGGAGCAGAGGCGCTGTAAGTCCGGCAGCGCCGCCTGCTACGCCCCCGAAAGCTACCAGGAGCCTGGTTCTAACCGGGGCCTGGTACTACCGGGAGCCGGGGAGCTGCGCAATCTCGCGCGCGGTCTCGTTCCATAAGCCATCTTGATACCACCCGGCCATTTCCTCAAGGAACTGGCGGTAAAGTGTTCCAAACTCCTTGGCTGCCTCTTTGTCCCCTTCCTTCTGAAGCTGGTACAGCTGCTCAAAGTTCGGATGCGCGGCCTTCCAGCTTTCTTTGTGTTCCTGCACTGCCTGCGGCGCCTCAATCCAGCGGCCTAACTCCTTGCCTTCACCGTCCCAGAGCGAAACAACCGGAATGTGGTCATCACCGTCGTTCTCGTACATCGCTTTGAGGTCTTCTTTCTCCGAACCTCGAAAGACGCGAAACTCAATTCCGGCGGCCTCAAACAGCGGTGCCAGCACCGGCAGGTTACATGCTGAGTCGCCGCACCAGTCCTCGGTCATCATGGTGGCGCGCACCGGCTGCGCATACCCGCCAACCGCATCACGCAGTGCCGAAATGTGTTCAGCCTGTACCTGGGCCGCCTCCATAAGCTTCTTAACCAGTGATCTATAGTTGCGTAGATTACTCACGTAGGTGTCGATATCGTAGCCTTGCTGAAACTCTTCGTTGTTCATGCTGATTCCTCTCTAAGGTGCAAGATACGGCGAACAATGCCTTTAGGGCAATTCCGCGGCAGCCACGCGATGTTTGAGGAAGAGCTCTTCTAAGGCCTCAAGCTTGAGTGGCTTGGACAGGTAGTCGTCCATACCGGCGGCAACAAACTGCTCGCGGTCACCCGCCATTGCATGGGCAGTCACTGCAAAAATGGTGACTCGCTTTCGGGCACTCAAGGTCTCACTTGTACGAATGGACTGAGTAGCCTCAATTCCGTTCATGACCGGCATTTGAATATCCATAAGAATGCAGTCAAACTCGAACTGAGCAAAGAGGTCTACGGCTTCCTGTCCATTACTGGCCACCTCCACGTTGTGGCCACGCTTCTCCAGAAGTCGCTTAAGCGCAAGTTGGTTAATTCGGTCGTCCTCAACAAGCAGGATGTCGAGCGGAGCGTGTTGCAGTTCGCCTTCATGCGAATCTGGAAGGTCCGTAGCAACTGCCGAAGCTTCAGGAACTCGAAAAGGCACCTCCACATGAACAATCGTGCCCGACCCAACGGTGCTATCCATGCTCACGCGCCCTCCCATGAGTCGCACAAAACGGTGTACTAAGGATAGGCCGAGTCCGGCTCCTTGATAGCTGCGGCTGTAGGCCCCCTCGGCCCTATAGAAGGGCTCAAACAACCTGCCAAGATGCTCCTCGGCAACCCCTATCCCGGTGTCCTCAACCGAAAACCGCAACCACCGCTGTTGTGTCTCTTCGCTCAACGGCGTTATTGTCAGCCTTACCTCACCCCGCTTGGTGAACTTGACCGCATTACCGACGAGGTTATACAGCACCTGACGCAAGCGAAGCTCGTCGCCCATCAAGCGCTCGGGGACGGAGGGGCCCAGCGTTGGACATTCAAAACTCAGACCCTTTTCCCGTGCCGCACGCGCGTACTCAGCACAAATTGTTGCACAGAGCTCGCGAAGACTGAACTCAGACTCAAGCTTTTCAAGCTTCTCGGCCTCTATTTTTGAGAGGTTCAAAACATCCGCAAGGAGCCTATTCAGTCTATCAATAGAACCAAACGCCGCTTCAACAGCCTCGGACTGCTCCTCATTCAAGTCACTCGAGTTCAGGATTTGCATCATGCCTAATAACCCGTTAAGAGGAGTTCGGATCTCATGACTAAGGTTTGATAAGAACTCGGACTTGGCCCTGTTAGCGGACTCGGCCTGCTCCTTAGCCTTACGCAGGTCGTGTTCTTGCTGCTTTCGCTCGCTAATGTCCTCAATTGCCGCCATGAAGCCAATGACTTCACCGGTCTCATTATACATAGCCGAGGCCGAGAGGCTGATCTCTACCGACTCGCCGTTCTTCTTGCGTCTTGTTAACTCAAGCCTGGAAATACGTTCGCCTGCGAGCATACGTCGCCGCGTTTCCATGTGTTCCTGCATTTTTTCCTGCGGCACAAACGGCAAAGGTCGACCCAGCACCTCGTCCGCAGACCAGCCAAAAACCTGTTCGGCGGCCGCATTCCAGCTGAGCACCATACCCTCAAGGTCCATGCTGATAATGGGCATAGGGGAACAAGCTACAATGGCCGCCTGGAAGGCTGTACTACTTTGCCGATCCACTATTGCCCCACCATACTTTCTGCTTACTCATTCTCGTGAGTATACCAGCTGCTGAGTAGAGCGCAACAGAATTTCCCTGGCGGAGGGCCTTTGTAGAGTTGAGTACCGCCACAAGGGCAACACCCATGTCACCAATCACCGCCAGCCACATGCCCGCGAGGCCCGCCGCGCCAAGGCTTATGAACACGGCCTTAGCCAAAAGAGTAAACCATATGTTTTGCTTGACTACGCGCTGCGTGTAGCGGCCAGCGAAAATTGCAGCTGGCACCCGGTCTACCCCGTCGTCCATGAGAACCACGTCTGCTGCTTCAATTGCAGCGTCCGATCCAAGTCCACCCATTGCTATGCCAACATCGGCTCGTGTGAGTACCGGCGCGTCATTAATGCCGTCTCCCACAAAGGCCAGCTTGCGCCCAGCTGGCAGCTCATCCTGCAGAGTCTCAAGCAACCGCACCTTGTCCTCCGGCAGCAGCTCGCTGTGAACCTCAGCAATGCCCAGTCGCGTTGCTACATCTTCGGCGATACCGCGGTTATCGCCAGTGAGCATGACAATGCGCCCAACCCCCATCGCACGCAGTTGAGTCACCGCATCCGCTGCTTCCGGCTTCAGTTGGTCCGCCACTACCAGGTAACCCGCGTAGTTGCCGTCAACCGCAATGTACACCGTAGTGCCAAGCACATCACAATCGCTATGCTCAATCTCATCACGGTGCAGCATGCGGTGGCTTCCTGCAATAACCCGATGTTCGCCCACCTGTGCCGTTACGCCAAAGCCTCGCTCCTCGCTAACGGCCCCAAGCAGGGTTCCGTCTATCTCCTTGCCCGTAGCCAGATACGCATCTTGAATGGATCGTGCAATGGGATGTGTCGAGACTGACTCGGCATGGGCGGCAAGGCGCAGCAGCTCATCTGCCGAGAGAGCTCCTCTCGGCACTATCTCACTCACGGCGAATGCGCCGCGGGTAAGGGTTCCGGTCTTGTCAAAAACCACGGTATGCACATCGTTCAGGGCATCTAAGTAGTTAGCGCCTTTGACCAGCACCCGATTCCGAGATGCACCACCAATGCCTGCAAAGTAGCTGAGGGGAATAGAGACGACCAAGGCACATGGACATGAGATGACCAGTACCACCAAGGCGCGGTAGATCCAGTCCGAAAACATCGCCCCCGGAATGAGCAGCGGCGGCAGCACCGCCACCACGGCCGCAATGCCCACAACAATGGGAGTGTAAACCCGAGCAAACTTGGTGACTGTTCTTTCGGTTGGAGACTTGCGCTCGGCGGCTTCCTGGACCAGCTTGAGGATTCGTGAGATAGCCGACTCACCAAAAGGCCGCGTGACACGGATGCGAACTCGCCCGGTCTCGTTCATGTAGCCTGCACTCACTTCGTCACCCGGTGCGACACTGCGAGGCATAGACTCTCCGGTCAGGGCCGATGTATCCATTCCGGACTCACCCTCGCTGATCACGCCGTCAAGCGGAACACGCTCGCCAGGATACACCTCAATAAGCGCCCCAAGCTCCACCGCTTCCGGTGCGGTCGTGACGAATGAAGATGTTTCAGGGTCAACTACCCTCACCTCCTCGGGGCGTAAGTCCATAAGGGCGGCAATGCTACGTCGAGAGCGGCCCACCGCAAGATCCTGAAAGTACTCGCCAACGGAATAGAAGAGCATGACCGCAACCGCTTCAGGAAACTCCCCTATGGCAAAAGCACCGGCGGTGGCCACGGTCATGAGGAACATCTCGTCAAAGACGCGTCCGCGGGCAATGTTACGCACAGCACTTGCCACGACCGTCCACCCAACCAACAGGTATGCAAGCAAATAGATGCCGACAAGGCTTAGTGAGCCGACGGCCGGGAAGTTAGGAATACGTCCGGGGGCAAACATTCCGAGCAACAGCAAGGTGACGGCGAGCCCAATCCGTGCGAGGCGCGGCAGATTCTCCTTGAGCACTGAGCTCGCAGGCGCGGCGCTCCTAGGCTCGGAACCCGGGAGTCCGGCCGGGATTATGGGTGCGGTTGCTGCGCTGCAGTGGTCACACCCGCAGCTGTCTGAACTATCCATGATGCTTCCCTTTGTGCTCGTGGTGGTGATTTCGTGGGTGGCGCTTTCTTGGGTGGTATCTTCTTGAGTCATGATTCTTCTTGATAGTGTTCCTGAGCTGTCCGAATGATTGTGAGCACATGCTCGTCATTCAGTGTGTAGAACACCTGTTTCCCCTCCCTCCGACTGCGAACGAGGCGCGTCATGCGCAAGAGACGAAGATGATGCGAAACCGCAGGCGCGGTCATGTCTAATAGATGAGCAAGATCACAGACACACAGCTCCTGCTCCGAGAGTAGATACAGAATGCGAGTACGCGTCTCGTCCGCAAGTACCCGAAAGAGCTCCGAAAGTCCAGCCGCCTCATCTAGTTTGGCCCTGAGCTCGACCTCGCTACCGGCGCAACTCAGTGAGTAGACACCACAGAGATCCGCCTCGGAGGCCTTGGTCGGGGCCGTAGCTGGCGCCCCGGTCGAGTCCGAAGCAGCGGTTGTGCGAGACGCAGTGGAACGCGGTGTTACTGCAGAAGAATGTGCCACGATGTCCTCCCTACTACAATTAAACGTATGCTTAATTGTTATATCGAAATAGACACGCTGTCAAGAGCCTATGGCAAACTGCAAATCGCGGGCGAAATTAGAACTGCGGGCTAAGCACTATTTGAAAAAGCAGCTCGGTTGCGGCTTCCAGCTCGCTGAATAATGCGTACTCGTCTCGACTGTGAATGTTGTGCATTCCAAGGCCATACACAATGCTCCGCAGCCCTTTCGCGTTCAAGGCGTTGGCGTCGCCACCACCGAGTGAGGACATGAGTGTTGGCTCCCGGCCGGTACTCCGGCAATGATCCGCAAACATCCTTAAGCAGGGTTCATCCGGCTCTATGTTGTAGGCGTCATACAGGTGTTCCCAGATCACCTCTACCACTACTTCGCGCCGTGCAGCGACCTCTGCTGCAAGAGTCTGGATCTGTGCTTGCAGGGTTTCGATCTCGGCCGAGTCAAAGCTGCGGATCTCACCAACAAGCTGAGCGGTGTCCGGCACAATGTTGCTTGGGCCGCCGCCGCTGATTGAGCCAACATTGGCGGTGCTACTCTGCGAAGGCCGTCCGCACGGCAGACGCGATGCAAGCTCACCGGCGGCGGCCACGGCGTTGCGGCCGGAGTCCGGGTCAACCGCAGCGTGGCTGCGCCGCCCCCGTACCTCAATAGTGTAACGATACTTGGTGGGCGCCTTGGTAATGGCGCTCCCCACCGGGCCCTCGCCGTCCAGTACATAGCCCAGCACCGCCTTGAACAGGCCCGCGTCAAAA
The DNA here is from genome assembly GCA_007695055.1 of Spirochaetaceae bacterium. GTDB lineage: Bacteria > Spirochaetota > Spirochaetia > DSM-27196 > SLAA01 > SLAA01. The sequence goes on from REEM01000076.1 coordinate 11,539, forward strand.
CACGCGGCACCCTTGGCCCCACGTTCCTCCTGAATAGTGAACGCTATATCAAGGCTCCGTGGCAAAGCGTTGCCGTCCTCGGTAACGCTGAGAATGAGCTCAAGAGCCGCCGCAATTCCAAGTTTGTCGTCACCGCCCAGCACGCTTTGGCCGTTGGTATGTACACGGTCACCGTCAATCAGCACCGGCACCTCGCCGGGGACGCCACTGGAGCCGGTACCCGACTGTGGGTCGGACTCGACCCCGGGCGGTGAACCGGTCTGTGGGTCGGGCGGGACGGTGTCCATGTGGGCGGCAAGAAAAAGTGGCTCGCCCGAACCTTCTGTACTCGGCTCAAGACGTAGATATAAATTGCCACAGTTTCCGCCCAGGGCCGTACCCGCTCCGTCCTCGGTGACCGACACACCAGCCGCAGAGAGTCGCGTTCGAATATACGCTGCCACCGACTGTTCACTGCCACTCGGACTTGGTATACGGCACAGCTCCAGAAAAATGGATCGCAACCGCTCGTTGTTTGGGCTTGCATTCAGCTTCATATCGATGTCTCCTCAGGGGGGCCTGACCCGGTTGTGCTTCTTGCCAGCCGACTTTATTCGGCCGGTGCCAAAAACGTTCCGAGCACTCGGCGGTGTTCGGTATCTACTATTCCTCTATCCGAGAACTTAGCCAACGGACTCACGCTCAGACTGAGAAGTGAGAACAACAAAAACGGACGCTCATGTCTTACGCCACGTGCGCGGAGCGCCTGCTCCACCTGAGCCAGACTCTGCGCTACATGAGCTACCGGCTCATCCGAGAGCAGCCCCATGACCGGCAAGGGGCAGAACGCGCTGGTGCCCGCAGACCTGGACTCGGCTTCGGACTCAGTTCCCGACTCGCTTCCGGGCTCGGCAACAACTGCTACCCCGCCTCCAGCACTACAGACACGACTGCCAGCCGCGCACAGCGCCGCCACCGAACTGCCAACCGCTAAGAAGTTATGGCTGTCATGCGCAAAACTGCTCGCAAAGGCACCGCCGCTAAATCCGCTGCCTTCCAGCAACGAGACCGCGTAGCTGCTTTCATCCCGTGCGACCACGCAGGCCACAGCAATGTCGTCACCAGCAGGCAGCACCGGAAAGCCGTCTTTGAACTGGAGTTCACGCTCGCCAATGTGGGTTTTGGTCGTCTGGGTGGTCTCCACCACAACCGTCCGCACCCTATGTGTACCGTCTGCCACGTCAAAGCGGAACCAGTCCGGGTTCACCTGGGCTGGCACCGGCGCGGCTGCCGGGGGCAACGAAGCCGCCGCTGGAGGCGCAGAGCCCGTACCTGGCTCCTTGCCCACACCGCTCGCAGCCTCAGCGCCCGGCCCACAGTACTCACCATCTTGCGCCACAAGCTCACCAGCAACATATACCTCACTCGGCGGCCACAGCCCCGGCCCGCTGGAGACCAGAAAGTCAGCCTCGTATCCTGGGGCTATCATGCCCAGGTGCCGCAGCCCAAGGTAACGCGCTGGGCGCACCGTGGCCGAGGCTACCGCCTCGGTCTCCGGCATGCCAAGCTCAACTGCACGCTGCACAATACTTGAGAGGTGCCCCTGTAAAAGGAGCGTGGGTTCTATATCGTCGGTGATAAGCAGAATGCGCGAACGGTCCGGCAGCGCCATTACCGATGCCAGGTTCTCGGCCGTCAGCGACTTCCACTGCAGCATGACCGCGCAGCCCTTGCGCAACTGCTCGCGCAGTTTTGCTGGCCGGGTCAGAGTATGGTCGGAGGTTACTCCCGCGCTGAGATACTCAGAAAGCTCCTCACCGGACAATGTTGGTATATGGCCCTCAAGCAACAACCCGGCCTGCCGGGCAGCCGCAAGCAACGCCCCGTGACGCTCACTCCCGGCGAGCACTGCCTGATAGTCCATCATCTCACCCAGGGCAAGAACGTCCGGCTCGGCGGTGAACTTAGCAAGTGCCGCCGCATCTATGGTGTGTGCTGTCCACTCAATGCTGTGCTCGGTGGCTGGCACACAACTAGGAATTGCGTGAAACACGCGTAACGCTAATCCGCGCGAGGCCTCAATCATCCAGCGTATGCCGGGTGCCCCGGCCACATTGGCAACCTCATGTGGGTCCGCAAGTACGGTGGTGGTGCCATGCACCAAGGCCAGTTCGGCAAAGCGGCGTGGGGTGACCAGGCTCGACTCAATGTGCATGTGGGAGTCGATAAGTCCCGGAAGCACGCGCGCTCCATTCAGCGAGCGCCGCGTGCGCGCTACGATATCGGCCGAAGGCCTGCCCTCTTCCACCCGCGCAAAACGGCCGTCGCGAACTCCCACCCAGCCGGAATAATAAGAGAGCAGCTCCACGTCCAGAATCTGCGCATCTTCTAGAAGGAGGTCCAAAGGCGTCCCAGATCCGCTACCACTCAAACCAGGCCTCGCTCGGTTGCTGTGGCAGCCGCCTCCAGTGCGGCCTCAATTGCGGTAGCCTCACCGAGGCGGAAGGCCTGCTCCTTTTCTGCCAAGCTTGGTTGGGGCGAGAGCCAGATGTTGGAGTCAGTCGCAACAATACAAGCCGTGCGGAGACCGCGCACCTGCCCGACAATAAAGAGCGTCGCTGCCTCCTGCTCGGCCGCAACCACGCCAGCATCGCGCAGCTGTGCATTCAGCGCCTCATCCTGAACGTAATAGGCGTCCCGCGTGAAACCGACACCGGTGCGGTACTCAACCCCACGTGCCTTAAGACTTTCAATAAGGATGTTGGTCAAGTCCAGGTCGGCCACGGCCGGAAACTCAGGTGGAAGGTAGACCTTACTCGTTCCTTCTCCACGGTGGGTAGCGTAAATGACTACCGGAGTTCCAAGCGGAATCTCGGGCTGCCTGCCGCCAGCGGAACCCACACGGATAAGGGTCGTCACCCCGACCTTGGCCAGCTCTTCAAAGGCAATGGAGGCAGCAGGCCCTCCTATGCCGGTTGAGCACACGCCTACCGGTTGTCCCCGGTAGAACCCGGTGTATACAATATACTCGCGGTTATGAGCCAGTTCGCTAACATTCTCCAGGCGTTCGGCTATTTTGTGCGCCCGGCCCAGGTCACCCGGTACCAGAACTACCGGCGCAATGTCTCCAGGCCGACAACGAATATGCTTCTGTACTTCTTCTTGACTCATTTTCCGCTCCTTGGCTCGATACTTCTTTGACCCAGCATAGTAACAGATGAACTCAATTTGCGAATACAGAGCATTGGACTTTGCGCAAAAAAATGCTACCATCTCCGACAATGTCTGGTGATAACAAAAAACTGTACATTACAAATGGTCACGTTGTGAGTATGAACCCCAAGCGGGAAATATTTACCAACGGCACGGTCTGCGTGGAGAATGGGGTCATACGCTACGTTGGCGAGAGTTCTGGCGCCCCCAGTTCGGAAGGCGCGGAGCGGGTCGATGCTTACGGCGGACTCATTATTCCGGGGCTCATTAACACCCACACCCACATTAGCATGTCGGTATTCCGCACCTTAGCAGACGACATGGCGGACCGCCTCAAACGCTACCTCTTTCCGCTTGAGGCCCGTTTTGTGACACAAGACCTGGTGTATTGGGCCGCACTTCACACGCTGCATGAAATGATCCGTGGTGGTACATCTACCTTTGCTGATATGTACTACTTTGAAGAGCAGGTGGCGGAGGCGGCCGAACAAGCAGGCATGCGGGCGGTGCTTGGTGAGACCGTGGTAAACTTCCCGGCTCCCGACGCCCCCGAACCCTACGGCGGACTTGGTTACTTCAAAAGCTTTGCGCGACGTTTTCAAGGGCACCCGCTCATCACCCCCTGCCTGGCACCGCATGCACCCTACACGCTTGATGATGAGCACCTCGCCCAGATTGCCTCAATGGCAGACGAGTTCGATGTACCGGTCATGAGCCACCTTGCCGAGATGGATTTTGAGGTTTCGGCACTGGCAGAAAAGTACGGTGAAACCCCGGTGCAGTACTATCACCGCCTTGGGCTGCTAACCCCGCGGCTGATTGCCGCCCACTGTATCCATGTTACACCTGAAGATATCGATCTACTCTCAGATGCTGACTGCGGCATAGCCCATAATCCCATTGCCAACATGAAGGCTGGCAAGGGAACCTCACCGGTACCGGAATTTCTCGCCAAGCAGCTGCGGGTGGGACTGGGAACCGACGGCCCCATGAGCGGCAATACCATGGACATGATGCACGTGACCTCGGCGGCCGCCAAGGTGCACAAGATGGCCGGGCGTGACCGCACCCTTGTTCCGGCATCAACCGCCTTTGAACTGGCAACAATCGGAGGCGCACGTGCCCTGCATATGGAGGACAGCATTGGTAGCCTGGAACCCGGCAAGAGAGCCGACATTGCTATTGTGTCACTTGACGCACCCCACATGTTTCCGGTCTTTGACCCTTACGCGGTGCTGGTGTACTGTGCGGGGCCACAGGATGTTCGTGACCTGTTTGTCGACGGCCGCCGGCTTCTCCGGGACTACAGTCCGTTGACCATTGACCCGCTAGAAATACGCAAACAGCTTGGGAACATAGTTGAAGGAGTTCGCACAGGCCTCAAAAGCCTGTAGACTGTTTTCCATTGGGTCTGTGATTTCGGTGGTAGCACCTATGCTGACCGGAACCACGGAATGAGTAGAAAGGTACTGTAAGGAGGTACTACACATGAAGCACGCAGGAAAGAACCTGATTGTGTTTGCAATTCTTTTGCTTATGGTGACACCCGCGCTTTTTGGCGGCGGTGCACCAGAACGGCCGGTGACCGTGAGAGACGACATGGTCATTGCTATGGGATCAGACCCCGAGCACTTGAATCCGGCAATTACTACCGGATATCCGGTTGCCGCGGTAACGGCCAACGTTTACAGCGCACTGGTATGGCGGGACAACGAAGGCACACCGCAACCTGACATAGCCCGTTCCTGGGACGTAAGCGAGGGAGACACGGTTTTTACCTTTCACCTGCGCGACAACGTACAGTGGCACGACGGCGAGCCATTCACGAGTGCAGACGTGAAGTTCACCATGGATGAGGTGCTGTCACAGTATCACGGCCGCTTTGAGAATATATATCGTCGTATCTCGAGCATTGAGACGCCAAACGACTCAACGGTGGTTATTACCCTCAACGAGCCCTATGCTCCTTTTCTCATCTCACTCACTGTTTTTGACGCCCCAATACTGCCAAAGCATATCTTTGAGGGACAGAACGTGTTCGACCATGCGGCAACTACCGCACCAGTCGGAACCGGTCCGTATCGCTTTGTGAACTGGGACCGCGGAAACCAGATTGTTGTTGAACGCAACGACAACTACTTTGGTGATGCCGCCAACATATCGAGGATCATTTTCCAAATGATTCCAGATGAGAACGCCCGCACAGTGGCCCTGCAGACCGGTGAGGTTGACTACATCTGGGGCTTCTATCTTCCGACCGCTGGTCTGAGTGAACTGCGAGCCGACCCGAACATTGAGGTCTGGCAAGGGGTTCGAATCCCGGCGCTCTATTTCCTCTTTGTGAACAATGACAACGAGCCCTTGGATAACCCACTGGTTCGTCAGGCCATTATGCACGCTATTGACCGTGATCTCATTGTTGACCTTGCAATAGAAGGTCTCGGCAATACCGCAATTGGCCCTATGGGAAGCGCATTCCCGTATCTCTATGACGAGGCCTTTGATCTGAGCAGTCTCTATCCCTATGATTTGGAGCGGGCGCGGGCATTGCTGAATGAAGCTGGCGTCGGGTCCTTTGAGCTGACTATTGTGTACGACTCCGGCCGCCCTGCTTTTGCAGACGCTGTTGATATCATGCGCGACGGCCTGAGTAACATTGGTGTAACGCTTAACCTGCAACCGCAGGAGCGCTCGGTAATGATTGAGTCGGTCTACATGCAGCGTAACTACGATCTTTCGATGCAGTCCTTCACATCGGGCGGCGACCCCTCAATTGGCTACCACCGCATTTACATTACTCAGGCCTTTGGAACTCCCTTTGTGAGTGCCACCGGCTACTCCAACGAACAGGTTGACGAGCTTCTTGCCGAGGCGGCAATCACGGTGGATCTGGATCGTCGTGGTGAGTTGTACCGCCAAGCTAACGCCATACTGGCGGAAGACCTGCCCCTGTTCCCCCTCTTTGAGGAGAAGTCGGTCGAGGCCAACAACCGGGATCTTAGAGGTCTGCGAGAGTCCTTGGATGTTCGGGATCAGCTGCACCGAGCACGCTGGGCGGACTAACCCACTGGGCGGACTAACCCGCTCCGGTTCAGAACATGGTGGCCGGTCGCATACGCGACCGGCCAATTCGCCAAGCCCAAAAGGAAATACGAGTGTCCGGAAGTGGCATGAGCCTATGGCGGTATGCGGCAATGCGCGTTGTGCAGTCGTTACCGCTTATTCTTGGAATAATTGTTATCAACTTTCTGCTCATTAACCTTGCACCAGGAGATCCGGTGACAGCGCTCATAGGAGACTTCCCGGCACCTGCTGAGTACATAGAGACGGTGCGGCAGCAGTTTGGCCTGGATCAGAGCCTGGGTGTGCGCTTGCTCACCTACATAGGGAACGTGCTTCAAGGTGAGTTAGGGTTCTCTTTTAACTATAGGGTGCCGGTACTCGAGCTGGTGCTCGCTCGTCTCGGGCGCACCCTTGTTCTCATGATCACCACAATTGTGTTTGCCACTGCGGTCGGGCTCGGACTCGGTATCATGGCAGCAAAATGGAAAGACTCTCCGCTGGACAAATTTGCGGTTGGGTTTGCCACCGTTGGGTACTCTATTCCAGTATTCTGGTCCGGCCAGCTCCTTATCCTGCTCTTTGCGGTAAGGCTTGGCTGGTTGCCGTCTTCCGGCCTCCGGAGTACTCGAATAGCGTATGAAGGCCTGGCGTTGTATGGCGACATGGCACGGCATATGATCCTGCCGGTCTTGGCACTTTCGCTCAGGTACATCGCGCTCACTACTCGCCTCACCCGATCAAGTCTCATAGAGACACTCAACTCGGACTACGTGGTTGCTGCGCGCACCCGCGGCATTCCGGCAACACGCATACTCTGGAATCATGGTCTGCGGGCTGCAGCGACTCCAATTATCACCATAATTGGTTACCACTTCACCTTCATTGTCGCTGGCTCGGCACTCGTGGAAACGGTATTCGGATGGCCTGGTGTAGGCCGGCTGATGTACGAGTCCATAGGAGCTCGGGACTACCCCACGCTACTGGGAATACTGCTCATGGTTTCGGTTGCGGTAATAATTGTAAACCTCATCACGGATATCCTGTATGCCTTTATCGACCCAAGGATCAAGTATGACTGAGCTACGCCGCATAGCCTATTACTTCCGACGCAAACACTTTGCAATGTTTGGCTTGATACTCGTCCTGGCGCTGGTGACGGTGGCTGTTCTGGCACCGCAGATCGCGCCCAATAATCCGCACGCGGTTTCGCGTGACCGCTTTCTGTCACCAGGCGCAGATGCGCGCTACCCATTAGGCACCGACAACCTTGGCCGCTGTGTACTGAGCGGGGTGATTTACGGAACGCGCGTGTCGTTATTTGTCGGCCTTGCGGCCGCGGCGACATCGACCATTATTGGAATACTCATTGGTTCTATCAGTGGATATTTCGGTGGCAAGACAGACGCCTTCCTCATGCGCTTCACCGAGCTCTTTATGACCATACCGCGTTTTGTGTTAGCCCTTATTGTAGTCGCGTTCTTTGGTTCAGGTCTTGACCGTCTGATTCTGGTCATTGGAGTGCTTAGCTGGCCGGGGGCAGCGAGGCTTGTCCGGAGTGAGTTTCTCTCACAC
>REEM01000214.1 GCA_007695055.1 Spirochaetaceae bacterium
AGCAGTACCGCAAGCTCTGCGGTTCCACCGTAGCGTACATTTACCCGAATCCCAGTCTCCTGCTCAAACTCTTCAATGAGCGGAGCCACAAGGGACTCTCCCCGCCCCGAGTAGAGGGTGAACTGTGGGCCTTGCTCGGCGCGTCCACCAGCAAAACCAAGAACCGTCACCGCAGATATCAATAGCAGTGCGCTCATCAGCCGCATGGCTGAGACCGCCTTTATTGTGAATCTCACTAAAATTCCTCCGTTGTTGCCTGAATTAGTCAAGCAATTATTAGGGTGAGTATGCAGAGTTAGGCGAGCCTAAGTCAAGCACAAAAGAACTTCCTCAGATTCCCCACTATAGAAATCTCAAATGTTCAATTGCGAGCGTAACGCCACGCGTGGTTGATACTAAAATTGAAGCGCCGTGTAAAGAAATGCGAAAAGAAACGCGAAAAGATAAGTATGCTCTTTGCCGGCGGTCGGACTCGAACCGACACAGTGTTGCCACCGCCAGATTTTGAGTCTGGTGCGTCTACCAATTTCGCCACGCCGGCTCGCTGCTTGGTACCCGCTCAAGCTACACCAAAAGGCCGCTTTGTGCAATATCGTTGTGTCGCAATGCACGGCACCTATCTTCCGGCGGAATGCTATTGAGGGCAACACACGTGCCACCTCCCGTCGTGCACGAGATCTACAATACCATTCGGCATCACAAGTCACTCGGGCACAGACCCCGGTTGCGGGTTCTTCAGAAGTTCGGTATCGTTCCACATGGCTCTCCGCCTCTTGACTGTCTCAAATGTCCTGAACGAGTACATTTCCTTGACAATTCAACGTGTACCGTCTAAGCTATGTCATAGGACATAGGCAACAACCAATAGGAGACTCACAAATGTTCACGCCTGCAGGCATCATGGCCGCTATCGTAACCCCGATGAACGAGGACGAGACTCTCGACTTAACGGAGCTAGAAGCACACGTCAACCGGATGATCGACAAGGGGGTACACGGCCTTTTCTGTCTTGGCACCAATGGCGAGTTTTACACGCTGTCCCATGATGAGCGCATTCAGGTTATCGAGACAGTTGTTGCAGCGACCAAGGGTCGAGTTCCGGTATTGGCTGGCGTCGGAGCAATTAGCACGAGAGAGACGATCGAGCTGGCACGTGCCGCAGAGTCATTGCAGGTGGAAGCACTATCAGTCATTACTCCCTATTTTGTTCCGCTCACACAGCCCGAGCTTGTTCGTCACTATCGCAAAATTGCTGATGCCACGCCCTTGCCGATTATGCTGTACAACATACCAATGCGAACGGGTAATCACATAGAACCGGAAACCGTAGCAACGCTCTCGGCCGTCCCGAATATCGTCGGAATCAAAGACTCGAGCGGAGACATCAATATGATCCGTGCGTTCATCCAGGCAACCCCAGAGGATTTTGCAGTGGTATCCGGAAACGATTCGATAATACTGGAGGGACTTCGTGCCGGTGCAAAGGGAGCCGTCGCGGCGATTGCAAATATCTGTCCTGACTGGTTGAGTGAGATCTATAACGCCTGGGCTCGGGGCGACGACCTGACAGCGGATAAGATGCAGGAACAAGTCAATGTAGTGCGAGGTATTCTCTCGGGTGGGAACCCAAACACTATGGTTAAGAAAGCGGTCAGTCTGCTCGGACACCCGGTTGGAAACTGTCGCGAACCCGTTTCCGGAGATTCTCCGGAAGCAGAAGCTCATGTGCGGACCGTACTTGAAACCGCTGGCTTGCTTGCCAAAATTGCTGGCGAACGCTAAAGGAGTCGTTGAGATGCAACAGGAATTTCGTTTCTCGACTGCTGGCAGGATCATTTCTGGATTGTCAGCGGCGGACGCACTATCAGAGATAGTAGAGGCACGGTCAGCAAAACGAATTCTGGTATTAAGTGATCCCAACGTTGCGCGCACTGATCTCGTGGACGCTTTGTTGAGGAGAATTCGAGATCTGAACGTGGAAACCACCGTTTTTACGGGGATTATTCCCGAGCCTCCGGCGCACCATATTGATGAACTGCAAACACACTTTCGAGGAGAGTCCTATGAACTGATAGTCGCGATTGGCGGAGGGAGTGTTCTCGACGTCGCCAAGTTACTCGCGGTATTGATCAATGCTCCATTTCAGGTTAGCGACATTGTCGGAACGGAAAAGGTTCCTGGCCCGGGAATTCCGCTTGTGGCTATTCCCACTACTGCCGGAACCGGCTCGGAAGTGACACCCAACGCGATCGTAACGTTGACGGACGAACACCTGAAAGTTGGCATCGTCAGCTCTCATCTCCTTCCCTCGGAGGTAATACTGGATCCAGCCTTAACGGTAAAAATGCCGCCCCTCGTAACCGCATCCACAGGTGTTGACGCATTCATACACTCGCTTGAGTCGGTGACGTCCAACAAAGCGAATCCTGTCTGTAACGCGGTCGGTTATCATTCTATGAAGCTCATTTTTCCAGCATTGCCTATAGCGTATGACAAACCAGATGATCTGAACGCACGGCACGATATGCTACTCGGCTCAATGCTGGGCGGAATGGCGCTCACCGCGGCTGGCACCACGGCGGTACACGCATTGTCCTATCCTCTCGGAGGTACCTTCGGTATTCCGCACGGTGTGGCGAACGCCATGCTTCTTGTGCCGGTCATGGAATACAACGTCGGTACACTTCGCGAAGATTTTGCGGAGATCGCGGTGGCGATTGGGATATGTTCGCGGGAACTGTCGACCAAGGAACGGTCCGACCGTTTCATAGAGGCTTTGAAAAAGTTCGTCCGGGACGTGAATATTCCCACCGATTTGACTCAATATGGGGTCACAGAAAACGATATTGAAGACTTAACCATCGCGGCGTCCAAAGTGACGCGATTACTCGACAACAACCGCCGCAGACTTGATATCTCTGACATACGAGCGATGTACGAGAATGCTTTCCGAACGCAATAGAATGCTGTACGTTTTCCAAATGTTCGCATAGTATTTGGCGGCGGACACCTTCTTTTTGAGGAACTAAACAGATCATGGCTGAGTTTGAAATGATTCCGGTAACTAGGCTGCACAGCGTCGTCGTGAATGCGATTGAGAAACAGATCCTTTCAGGCGCGATAAAGCCGGGCGAAACGCTGCCTCCCGAGAAAGAGCTAGCGACTCAGATGAACGTTGGCCGTCGTGCGGTTCGAGAGGCCTTGCGAATCCTCCAGAACAAGGGGCTGGTCGAGATCCGTATGGGTGTCGGTACGATCGTACTGCGAAATAATCTCGACAGTTACCTGAATACGCTTCTTGAGAACATGAACAGCTATCTCCAGACGAACAAAGGGGAGCTGGAGAATGTGCTGGAGTTTCGGGCTATCATCGAAAGCTATGCACTCAAGCGCCTGATCGAACGAAATGACACCGAAACCGTCAGCAGGCTCCGGGAAAATCTGGAATGCCAACGCTCTGCCCTGACCAGTGACGATCCCGACGCCTACAACGACAATCACATCGTGTTCCACCGGCAAATCGTTGAAAGCCTGCAGAATCCAATTGTTTCGATGGTATACGATCAAGTACAAAAACTGATTGCGCACCGAATATTCGTCGCGGGGAGCAGCAAAGAGCAGCAAATGAAATCAATCGCGGAACACACCGAAATTGTTGATGCAGTGTCGGCTCGTGACCTTGTCGGCTGTGACAAGGCCGTGAAGGTACATTTTGCACTGGCATACAACAACCTGAAGGATCTGGAATAGCCAGCCTATGTTCACTTTGATCGTAATCGCCGACGATCTCACTGGTGCACTCGATACCGGAGTTCACTTCGCGGATACAACGCGTACTGTCGCAATTGTGGATAG
>REEM01000082.1 GCA_007695055.1 Spirochaetaceae bacterium
CAGCGAAGCTGAAGTCCTTGAACGGCAGGATCAGACCGAAGAGTGGCAGGTAGTTAATATTCAAGTAAGACTGGATACGCGCCGTAAGGTTCGCCACAGGAATCCACGGCGCGTGTATCAGGTTAACGCGTGTCCCTTCTCGCGATAGTTAGCCGGAGGTGTGTTCCGGCGCGCTCACCGAAGGGCCCGTGCGTATTTGTTAGGAGAAAAGGTATTGAAAACGGTACTGCAACGACCCGGGAGAAAAGGCCGAAGAAAGGAGATCCGTACCGCGTTCGCCTTTCTCTTTCTACCGGTCACAATATATCTGGTCTGGATCATCGGCCCCATGCTTTACACTTTCTACTTGAGTCTTACGGACTGGGATATGTTCACTGCGCCAAGATTCGTGGGACTATCCAATTTTCGCAGACTATCAAACGACCCGGTGTTCCATCGATCGTTATTAAACAACCTGAAGTGGATGGCGGTGTTTATTACAATACCCATTGCCGCCGGACTTGCCCTTGCGATGGTACTGAACCGAAAGGTGAGAGGCTCGACGTTCTTCAAAGTATCATTTTTCTTGCCGATGGTGCTGTCGCTCGTAGTAGCCGGGTTGGTATGGTCGTGGTTGTACAATCCGGCGTACGGTCTTATCAACGTCTTACTGCGGACTGTCGGGCTACCTTATCTGGCGAGGGGCTGGCTTGCAAGCGCAAACACGGCAATGGAATCCATTATCGCGGTGGGGGTTTGGCGCCAAGTCGGCTATGTGATGGTGTTCTACCTTGCTGGCCTTCAAAGTGTGAACCAGGATCTTGTCGACGCGTCCAGAGTAGACGGTGCTAGCTCATGGAAGAGCTTCCGGCATGTAGTGCTACCGCAGCTCGCCCCGATCACTACGGTCGTTATCGTGATCAGTATTATCGATTCGCTGCGGGTTTTTGCGCTTGTTTCGGTGATGACTGGGGGGGGGCCGCATAACTCGTCCAACGTGCTGGCCAACTACGTATACTTAACCGGCTTCCAATGGTATCAGATGGGCTATGCAGCGGCCATCGCGGTGGTGCTGTTCCTGCTAGCTTCCGTTTTCATCGTGTTCTATTTGAGTCGAATTGCAAAGGAAGAAGACCATGCATAACTACCAACTTCGAAAGAGAATAGTCGTCTGGGTTGTATTTTGTATGGTGCTGATTCTCACAGTGGTATGGCTCACGCCGATACTCGTCGCGTTGCTTACCTCTCTGCGCAGTTACGATGACATCATGCTCCGCGGATTCTTCGCGGTCCCAGAGGAGCTGTCGTTTGACAGCTATCTGAGGGCGTGGCGTCAAGGGCGGATGCGGCAATACTTGCCAAACAGCTTTATGATTACTCTTCCAGCCCTTGGAGCGACGCTATTGCTCTCCTCCCTCTCAGCATATGCGATAAGCCGGTTTCGGTTCCCCGGAAGGCGACCCATCTATTACATGTTTATCTTTGGCATGATGTTACCGTTGCAGATTCTCATGATTCCGGTATTCGGTCTTTCAAACTCGGTGGGACTCTACGACACATATATCGGACTCATTGCGATACACACAGCCTTTTTTCTGGGATTCAACACGTTCGTGCTCAAGAACTACATGAGCACAGTACCGCCTCAAATTTTCGACTCCGCTCATATCGACGGATGTTCAGAATTGCGGATTTGGTGGCAGATCATGTTGCCTTTAACGCTCCCGGCATTTGCTGCGCTTGCAACGCTGTTGTTCACCTGGATCTTCAACGACTATTTGTGGGCCCTAATACTGATTCGGACTGGAGCGAAGATGCCTGTCACGACCGGGCTTGCTTCGTTACAAGGAGAGTTCGTTACGGACTGGACGGTCATCATGGCCGGGTCACTCATCGCGACCGTTCCAACCCTCACCGTCTTTATCTTTCTCCAGCGATACTTTATCGAAGGTTTGACCATGGGGTCAAACAAGTGAAGGTCTACGGAAGCGCTGCGGCGAACGAGCGGACCGATGACATTCTGCTCGTAACGGAGCAGAGGACAAATCGTATCATGGCGCTCGATGTCGGGTTGGAGTGGTCGGACTCGAAAGCGTGCCTGTGGTCATGGGCGCCGGAAGAGGACAAGGCAGTGCCGCAAATCCACAAACCGTGGTTTGCGTTGCTGAATGAGGTCAAACCGATTGCTGAATCCTCTAAGCTTCTGGTTACAGCGTCAGGAGGTGCTGTGGCGATCGTAGATATCGAGCGCGCCGCGGCTACCTGGTACACTTACGTTGGCGGGAACCCTCATTCGGCGGCAATGACCAATGACGGAACAGTGCTTTGCGTTGCTAGCGACGGAAATATGCTCGGAGCTTTTCGGAGTGAGGAAAGCGCGACCGGGCCAGCACAGGTACTGCGGTTGAGCGACGCTCACGGGGTTTGCTTCGAGCCACGAAGCTGCCAAGTGATCGCGTTAGGCGGGCAAAAGGCTATTGTCTTGAGCTGGGACGATGGTGCGTCCGGCGGGAGCTGGCTGACGGTCCAAAGAGAGGTTCTACTGCCATGCTCCTCAGGCTCATCTAAGCGGGTGTATCCAGGTGGGCACGACTTGGCACCGTCGGGCCGGCTGCCCGGTCGGTACTACGTCAGTGACCTCGACTTCCTATGGCTTTTGGACGTTGAGGGAGCAAGGTTCGAGCCGTTTCCTGTGCATGGGAGGACGTCCGACATCAAGTCCATAAGTGAACGGGTCTCTGACGCCCGGACCGTCGTTGTTCGAGCCGCCGAACAATGGTGGAGCGATACGGTGGAGGAAATCCCCGGCCCGCGTCGGTGGAAGTTGCCCGATTCGCGAATATATAAGGCGCGATGGCTGAATGGGGATCATTAATAACGGTATAAGCGCTGCCCTACCCGGGTCCCAGTCCGCCATTACGTGTCGAAGTTGTTAATAACTCTGTGATTCTTGGAGCAAGTATGTGTGCAATAATCGATCTTCACACCCATCACGAGCGCTGTGGACACGCAACGGGTACTCTTCGTGACTATATTGAGGTTGCAATTCGAAAGGGGTTTCGTGCGATTGGGCTGAGCGACCACGCTCCGCTGTTCGCTCACCGGCACGAACATCCAGCGCCTGAAATTCAAATGGGCAAACACGAGTTCGAGAACTATTTGAGCGAGGCCGTGGAACTTAAGCAAATCTACTCCGACCGGATCGAAGTTTTAGTCGGTGCCGAGTGCGATTATCTTCCGGGCACCGAGGCGATCTACCAGCAGGCCCTGCAGGACGAAAGACTGGACTACGTCCTGGGATCAGTTCACGAGTTCAGTGGATATCACGTATTTAAACCCTCCACATGGCAGCATGTCCAGGATCCAGAGGAGGTGTACTCCCTGTATTATTCTGCAGTAAGGTGCGCAGCCGAATCGGGGCTTTTCGATGTCGTCGCACATATCGATGCCATCCGAGCAATGGGACCAGCAACCGATTGCGATATTCTTCCCTACATCGAGGATGCCGTGGACGCTATTGCTCGAAACGGTATTGCGGTAGAGATAAACACTTCGGGAATTCGCAAGTGCGGCGAGTCGTTTCCTGCAGCTTCCTTGGTGAAGATGCTGCATTCAATGTGTGTTCCTTTTACCTATGGTTCGGATTCGCACCACCCCGAGGAAGTCGGTTACGGCTGGGAGGAGGTGTCCCGTGTCTTGTTGGGACTAGGGGTTCATAGACTCTTGAAGTTTGACAAGCGCCGGCCGGTGGAGGTGGAGATTCCCTCGGCTTAGGGAGAGGTGTTCGCCCCCCAAGCCCCCGGTTTCTGGAAAGCACTCTTGCGGACTTGGCAGCAGATGAAGTCCAGA
>REEM01000184.1 GCA_007695055.1 Spirochaetaceae bacterium
CCAATAATTTCTCGCAATGAAGGATCAAGCGCAGCAATGAGGGTCAGGGTAACGAGTGTGAGGGTGAAACCAAACACAAAAGGCTTAATTGAAAGCCCATACGCAAAGCGGAGCATTCCGAGACCAACCGCAACACCAACGCCAGTTGCAATGGTCGCGACCAAGTACTCTGCGTAACGGTGTAGCAAAGCAAAGAGCAGTGGCGAGTCCCAGGGTACAACCGCAGACCCGGCTGCCCGGAGCGCAGCAATTGCCGGTTCAGCAAAGGTTGCCGAAAGTCCCAGAACAACGCCAAATGCCAGTATGACTGGAAGCACCGTCTT
The DNA here is from genome assembly GCA_007695055.1 of Spirochaetaceae bacterium. Lineage (GTDB taxonomy): Bacteria > Spirochaetota > Spirochaetia > DSM-27196 > SLAA01 > SLAA01. Next base: position 324 of record REEM01000184.1, read on the forward strand.
TTCCGGAAGTCTGAGACCTATGAACTCACCTAAGGGCATGAGTCCGAGCACAAGCCCCTCCAAAAAGAGGGCCAGCCCAAGTACCGAGAGTGCGAGTCCAAACGCAAGAACCGCGGCGTTTGCAATAGGAATGCGGAGAATAAAAAGTTGAAATACCAGTAGATACCCAACAATAAAGGCTACCGAGCGCAGCTGGTCAAGCAGCTTCCGGCTAACATACGCACTTACAAGGGTTAAAGCAGCCCGGTGTGGAATTTGAACTCGTCTTCTGGTAGCTGACACCCTGTCTATCCGTTCCTTGGTTCCGCAGCTGGCGGGTCTTCTATCTGCGACTTAACTATCTTTACAGGGTTCATTGAGTCGATGTCGTTCTTGATGTCTTTTAGCGGATTAAGTGAGTCCAGCTCATCTTGGATGTCATTCTGAACCTTCTTTGCCTTACCGAGAGACTGGGCAGCTGACCGCGCCAGCCCTGGCAATTTGGCGGGCCCAACTATCAAGAGTAGCACAGCAAAAATAATAACGAGCTCAGCGGCACCAATCCGGCTTATCATTCCAAGCATGGCTACATACTACTTGATTTGCAAAGACAACGCAAATATGAATGCGCGCGGGAGGGGAGTCACCCATAGTACCCGCAGTACCATTTCCCCTTGCCCATACCTTGGGCATACGATACCGTACAGGTGTCATGAGCACACAAGCGCCCGTATCGGGAGCCGTATCAGGAGACTGGTACCGACTGGATAACGCGGCAAAGGCATTTGCCCCGGCCCTATCGCGCCGTTACACCACGCTTTTCCGGCTGGCGGTTGTTTTGAATACACCCGTGAGGGTGCAGGATCTCCAACGAGCACTGGACCGCTGCATGCAGCGCTTCCCGTACTACCAGGTGCATTTGCGTCCCGGATTTTTCTGGTACTACTTTGAGGAGAATCCAGCCACGCTCCAGGTTACACCGGATCCCCGTAATCCGTGCATGCGGCACACGCTCCGAAGGCGTGGGAGCTTCCTTCTGAGAGTTCGCTGTTATCACCGCCGCATTGCCGTAGAGTTCTCACATGCGCTCACCGACGGATTTGGCGCACTCCAGTTTCTCAACACCTTGCTCTGTGCCTATCATGAAGAGGTACATGGCGTTATTCCGGACTGGGGGAGCATTATACATCCTGAGTCCGCTCAAGACCCTCAGGAAACCGAGGATAGCTTTCTGCGTGAGTACGTGCCTCATGCTCCGGCGCCGGTCTCTGCTAGTGGCGCATGGCACCTGCCATACCGACTTTTACCGGCCGGAATCTACCGGGTGTGTAGCGGCGTGGTTCCGGCCGGGCCTTTGCGAGCTGCGGCCAAGGAACGTGGTGGTACCGTCAACGACTTTCTGACGGCGGTGTACTGCATGGCCTTGCAGTCGACCGCCGAACGCTTAGGCAACCCCAAACGCCCGGTGCGAGTATTTGTACCGGTGAACCTGCGAGCTTTTTTTCCCTCTCGAACCATGCGTAACTTCTTCTCGGTGGTCTCGGTGGAGCTTGACCTGCGACTTGGTCATTTTGAGTTTGAGGAAATATTTCGTCTGGTGTTTTATCGGCTTCGCCTGGAGCTGAATGAAAAGAACCTGCGGACGCATCTTAAGCGCAACGTCAAGAACGAACGCAACCCGGTACTGCGGGTTGTGCCACGGACAATCAAAGACCGGCTGGTTGCATTTGTCTACCGGCGCGTAGCAGAGGGAATGAACACCGCGAGCATATCAAACCTGGGACGGGTCAGCCTTCCATCCGAGCTTGAGGGCGAGGTGCAGCGCTATGAGTTTCTGCCACCACCTAGCCCCATGACCAAGATCAACTGCGCCGTCATTGGATTTGGTGATGAAATTGTCATTAGTTTTGGCCGCATGATAGAAAACTCGCTTGTGGAGATGTACTTCTTTCGTACCTTGCGAGAGCTGGGAATTACCGCACGCATGCACACCAACTGGGGAGGCGATTAGTGCCGTACTGTTCACACTGTGGGGTCGAGGTAGATCATAAAGTAGAGAGCTGTCCGCTCTGTCGTGCACCCATACAACAGCTGCCACGTGACCCCGAGGGTATGCCTGAGTATGCGCAGGTTGACTACAAAGAAGCGCGGGTGCGGCTTCCTGCCGAGTACAGGCGCCGTTTTGCTGTGTATCTCCTGTCGCTGGTTTTTTCCACTCCACTCCTGGTGGTCATGGTGATTGACTTCGTTCAAAGCGGTGCGCTTGACTGGTCTCTGTATGTAGCGGCCGCACTGCTCACCGGCTGGGCCTACTCGGTTATTCCCTTGCTTGTGCGGCGGCGAGTCGTTGCAATTGTGCTTTCCTACGTCGCGGTCAGCGCCGGGTTTCTCTGGGTGCTGGATTATCTTCTTGGCCCGCCGTGGTGGTTTTACTCTGTTGGCTTACCCATTCTGGCGGTGCTCGCGGTTGTCTGTTGCGCGGTGGTAGTGTCGTCGCTGAAGGTCAAAAGAAAAGGAGCAAATATTGCAGCCTTTGTGCTGGTTGGCATTGCAGTATTCTGCATTGGGGTCGATGTAGTCATTGCAGCACATATGCGCGGTGCGGCGGCCCTCACCATTGGGTGGAGTGCAATTGTAGCGGTAGCCCTGCTGCCATCCGCAGGCTTTCTGCTGTACCTGCAGTACGGAATTGCGCGGCGGATTGACTTCCGCCGCAAATTCCATGTGTGAAGAACTGACCTAGAACAGCCCGCTAATGCGGCCTGCGTCGTCAATGTCTATTCCCGTTGCCGCCGGTCGTTTTGGCAGACCCGGCATGGTCATAATGTTCCCGGCATAGGCCACGAGAAAGCCCGCACCAGCAGACAGTGACAGCTCGCGCACCGTTATGCGGAAGCCTCGCGGACGTCCACGCAGGGTGGCATCGTCGGAGAGTGAGTTCTGCGTCTTCGCTACGCAGATGGGGAGCTTGTCGTAGCCCTGCTCGGTGAACTTCTGTATCTGTTTTGCTGCCGCCGGAAGGATATCGACCCCGTCCGCTCCGTACATCATGGTGGCAATACGCTCAATCTTGTCGACAATCGGCAGCTTCTCGTCATAAAGATGCTCAAAGCGCGAACTCTCACTGTCGAGTACCGCTACCACTTCCTTTGCCAGGGCCTCGCCGCCTTCGCCGCCCTTTGCCCAGACCTCGGAGATGGCCACGCGCGTGCCGCGGCGTTCACAGTGTTCTTTAACAATGCGCAGCTCCTCGGGGGTATCGGTTGGGAATACATTGACCGCTACCACAGGTTCAAGACCAAAGCTACCCATGTTCTCTATGTGTTTGTCCAGGTTCTCAAGACCTTCCTGCACCGCTGTTGTGTTCTCGCTTTCCAGGTTGTGTTTAGCAACCCCGCCATGCATTTTCAGGGCGCGCACCGTGGCCACAATTACGGCCGCATCCGGCCTCAACCCGGCTGCCCGACACTTAATGTCGCAGAACTTCTCGGCACCAAGATCCGAGGCAAAGCCAGCCTCGGTGACGACGATATCCGCCATATCAAGTGCCAGCAAGGTCGCGCTCACGCTGTTGCATCCATGGGCGATGTTGGCAAAGGGGCCCCCGTGAATGAAGGCCGGTGTGTTTTCCAGCGTCTGCACCAGGTTTGGCTTAATGGCCTCCTTGAGCAGTGCCGCCATTGCTCCGTGTGCATCGAGCTCGGCGGCCGTGATTGGGCGACCTTCCGCGGTCTCGGCGACAACAATGCTCCCAAGGCGTTGCTTCTGGTGTGCCAAGCCGTTGGCCAAGCAGAGTATAGCCATGACCTCCGAGGCAACCGTGATCATGAAATGGTCCTCACGTGGAACCCCATTTGCCGAGCCACCAAGGCCTACCACAATATTGCGCAGAGCGCGGTCATTCATGTCCATGACTCGTTTCCAGGCAATGCGCGTAGTATCAATGCCTAAGGAGTTCCCCTGTTTCAGGTGGTTGTCGAGCATGGCCGAAAGGAGGTTGTGTGCGGTTGTCACGGCATGGATGTCGCCGGTGAAGTGCAGGTTAATCTCCTCCATAGGGACAACCTGAGCATAACCACCGCCTGCGGCGCCGCCCTTGACGCCAAAGCAGGGGCCGAGTGAGGGTTCGCGCAGGGCAACTGCGGCATTCTTCCCAAGCCTGTTCAGCGCCATACCCAGTCCTATGGTTGTGGTGGACTTACCCTCACCCGCAGGGGTTGGGGTTATGGCGGTGACGAGCACCAGTTTGCCAGGGCGTTCTCTTTTGGTCACGAGCATTCGTGCCATGGAGATCTTGGCTTTGTACTTGCCGTGAAGTTCAATCTCGTCTGATGAAAGACCAAGGGCGGATGCAATCTGGTTAATTGGTAGCATTTTCGCCTGCTGGGCAATTTCAATGTCCGACATAATGCTCATGATTTCTCTGCCTCTTTGTTGGGTTGGAATTCCAAATGTCCCCTTTACTCTAAGCCGGTGTACGCACGCCGTCAACGTATCTTTTCCAAAGCAGCAGTTGCGCTACACCTGGCGGCAATTGTCGTTGGAATGGACACAAAAAAGCTGAAAAAGCCCTTGATGCAATTTCGAACAAGCGTTAACTTTTGTGAACGAATGTTCGTTAACATCAGAAAGGACAGCACGTGAGCAAACGAGAACATCAACGAGAACACATTATCAAGACCGCTTTCAAGGTTTGGGGAGCTTCTCGGTTTACCGACATGAGTCTTACTACACTCGCGGAGGAGTTAGCGCTTACGAAGCCAGCCTTGTACCGTTACTTCAAGAACAAAGATGAGCTCATGCGTGCTATGCGTGACCGGTGTGCTGCCGATTATATTCGGCTTTCGGAACAACTTATTGACACGGACAGCGAGCAAAATCTAGATGAACTCGTACATGGCTTTGTTGAGTTGACGAACCTGTTCTTTACCGAGCAACCCGAGTACGCCGCATTTTTTGTAACCCAGTTCATTGGGCCTGCTGGTCTGACCCGTGAGGACCTACGGGCGCTCTTTTGTACACAGCACGAACGACTTGAGTCTGCCGTTCGGAACCAGTATCCGAATGCAGCCCCAGAACTTCTCTCAACCGCCGGTCACTTTGTCATGTTCAGCGGCGTCTTTTGGTCAATGGTCGGCTATATCGACCAAGACCTTCTCCCCTTAGACAGGCATACCCGCGAGCCTGCAGCAATCGAGGCCTCCATATCCCGCAGCTACGAGGTGTGTATGCACGGTCTTCTCATTCAAGGCTCGACAAGGATGCCGAGTTTTGAGCGGGTCGAGTCACTCTGCAGGGTAGGGAGTGACGGACGCATGGAGGCTGACCGCATACTCTCCGCTATTGCGGAGGTGGTGGCCGAGGTGGGACTCTTTGATGCCACTATTGAACGCATTGCCGAAAAGGTCGGGATGAGCAAAAGCAGTCTCTACTTCTACTTCAAGAACAAGGACGAGATGCTAGCAAAGATGGCGCAGCGTCTACGCATGCATTTCCTTGACGTTCTCCTGGCGCGGATGGAGCAGTTTAGCGCTATTGAAGACCGGCTCTATGCTTTTCTCATTGTGACATCGGCCTACATGCTGCAGAACCCGGAGCTGTTGACAATTGCGCACTGGTTTCGGGCACAGAACCTGGATATTGAACTAGATTCAGCCACACGGGAACGCGCCCTAAACGCCTTTACGTTCTTGCAGGCCGCCCTTAGAGATGGACAGATCCGCGCTCGAGCAGATGAGCTCGTGGCCGTGGTGAGTTACCTTCACCTATACGTAATGCATGATGCAGCTTTCTTTCGCCCGGACATTAGTTCCGAGCCTGAACTGCACCGACATATGCGCAGCATTTACACATTAACTATGGGCGGCTTGAGGGCCGCCGCCGTAGCGTCGGACGACGCCGCGGATCAAGAAGGAGTTATTATATGATTCGTGTTCTAGCCTCACAAGGGCTTCGCTCCGTTCTGAGTGCCGTGTTACCCACCGCTCTGGGGCTCGTTGTTGTTGGCACATTGGCGGTGCCACAGGTAGCTACGGCACAGACCGGGAGCGCCAGCGCGGTACAGGGTGAGTCCCTGACCAATGCCGAGTCGCCCTTACCCTTGTCGGTTGAGGCCGCCGTGGTGCTGGCGCTCGACAACAATCTGGATATACGTTCCGAGGAGCTTGATCTGCTCAAGCGCTTCCGGGCCGAGAGCCGTGCCTGGAACGTCTTTATTCCGGAGCTAAGCGCGAGTGCCACTCTGGCGCGGCCGCACCAGAACCCGCGTGATAATCTGCCTGCCAGTTCTGACGAGGACGATGTCGGGCGCTGGGTGTTGCGCCCACAGCTTGAGGCCGAACTCATCCTCAACCTGCGTGTCTTCCAGGGTATTCGAGCCGTGCGCTTGGACTACGAGACCGGACGCATTTCACTTGAAATTGCGCAGGCACGTCTGGAGCTTGAGGTGCGCAAGGCCTTCTACGACATCTTGCTGCAGTGGGAGCAGTACCTGCTGGCCGAACAACGCCTGGACTCGGCTGTTCGGCGCTATGAGGACGCACAGATCAACTTTGACAACGGCCTTATAGACGAGCTGAGTTTGCTTCAGACCCAGGTTGCCGTTGAGGCTGCACGCGCGCGGGTGCTGGGAGCAGAAGCCGGGTACGACAACTCACTGCTTGGTTTCAAGCAGGTGCTCGGAATTCCACGGGGTACCGCCATTGTTTTGGAGGGTTCACTGGAGAGCAGCATAGTTGAGCTGCCAGAGACCGAGACCCTTATGCAGCTGGTAGGGCGGAACCCGAACATTCGCCTCCGACGACAGGCGGTTGCAGGAAGCGAAATTGCCCTGGCCGACTCGCGTGCCCAGCGTTACCCAACCTTGCGTCTGGGTTACACCGAGTCGCCTGAGTTCTCGTCAGTTTCCTTGGGGCCTCAATCCCTTCCCGGCAACCCCTTCTCAGGCGAAGTAGCTGATACCGGCAACTGGGATCGCGGCGGGCAGTTCAGCATTACCATGATTGTGCCACTCTCTGGCTTCATTCCGGTGTCTCGACCGGGCACCGCAATTCAGAACGCCCGTACCGACCTGGAAAAGGCGCGCCTTGGCCTGCAGGATGCACACCGACAGGTAGAGACCCAACTTGCCAGTCTTCTACGGGGCATAGAAACCACGGTGCGCACGATTGAGGTACAGGAACTCAGTGTCAGGTTGGCAGGGCGAGCTCTTGAGTTGGCTCAGGAGTCCTACGATGCAGGTCTGCGCACATTGAACGAGGTGCGCGATGCCGAGATCGACCTTGATGAAGCTCAACTTGATCTACTGGAGCAACGCAAGCGCTACATCGAACTCCTTCTTGACTTGGAGTTTCAGCTGGGAACCGAACTGTACGACCTTACACGGCTTCAGCCGGTTGAAGACGACGAACGTTAATTGCAAGAGATGGAGATACGAATAAGATGAAGAAATTGCTGGTGCTGTTGAGCGCCGCGCTTATGCTTGCCGCATGTGGCCCCTTTGGGGGTGGGCGGGGCGAGGAACCGACAGGCGCACAGGAACCCGGAGAGACGGTATTCCCTGTTGGGGTGAGTACCGCGGTGCGGGGCCAAATGCTTGACTACCTGAGGTTGAACGGAGACGTTGAGACGAGCTCTGCAGTAGATGTATTTGCTGAGACGGTAGGTGAGATCACCTCAATCCCGGTTCGCATTGGGCAGCGTGTTGAACGTAACCAGGTCATTGCAGAGGTTGACCCCTCAAGACCGGGGCAGCGCTTTACACCGAGTCCGGTGCGGGCGCCAATATCGGGAACCATTGTGGCGCTTCCAATGCAGGTCGGTGCGCGACTCTCTCAGGGGCAGGCGGTTGCCCGCATTGCAACGACGAGTGACCTCCAGATTAGAACGCATATTCCGGAGCGGTACATAGGCCAGGTCAGTCTTGGTGAGCGCGCAATTGTGAGTCTCAGTGCTTATCCTGATGCACGCTTTAACGCTCGTGTTACCGAGACGAGTCCGGTGCTGGATCCGCAGTCGCGAACCATGGAACTCACGCTCCGCCTCGAGCGCCCAGACGTACGCATACGGCCAGGAATGTTTGCCCAGGTGCGGCTCATTACCCAAGAGAAAACCAACACGGTGAAACTCCCCGCGAACGCGGTCGTGAGGCGTTTTGGCGAGGCCTTCGTCTTTGTTGTGGTAAACAGTAGTCATGACGACAACGGCGAGCCGAGCGTGCAACGTGTTGAGCGTCGACCGGTAACAACCGGCATTCAAATTGATGAAACCGTTGAGATCCTTGAAGGGCTTTCCGGTGGAGAGGTCGTTGTCGTCCAGGGCCAGAACCTCCTAGATGACTCGGCACGCGTGAATGTCGTGACCGAACTTGAACCCTTGCCACGCGAAGCATCGGTCAGGTAGGGGGCGTCATGAGTCTTACCCGCAAAGTGGTTAACCGGCCCACCACCTTCTTCGTGCTGTTTGTGTTAGTGCTCGGTTTTGGTTTGTATACATCGCTTGACATTCCTATAGACCTGTTCCCGGAGATTGAGCCGCCGGTGCTCGTGCTCACGAGTACCTATGACGGTGCCGGGCCGGAAGAGGTTGAGCGGAATCTTACACGGCCGCTTGAGTCCTTCTTAAGTAACGTCGGAAATATCGACCGCATTACGTCTACCTCGTCCGAGGGGCGGAGCCAGTTGATTCTGGAGTTCACCTGGGGCACCGACATGGTAGAGGCCGCGAATGATGTTCGCGACCGGCTGGAGTTTGTCCGGAACAATCTACCGGATAACGCCAGCTCGCCGCAGATCTTTAAGTTTGACCCTTCGCAGATCCCTATACTCCGGCTCGAGGTGTCCGGGAACCGTTCGCCTGAGGAACTACGCGAGATTGCCGTAAACACCATACAGCCGCGCATAGAGCAGATCGACGGCGTTGCACTTGCCAATGTGCAGGGTGGGCGCGAGCGCATTATCAGGGTGGAGATTCCCCAGAACCGCCTTGAGGCTTACAACCTGAGTTTTAATCAGATTGCCCAAGCGCTGCGTTCGCAAAATGTACAGATCTCGGCGGGCAGTATAACCGAGGGCGAGAGTAACCTGCTCATTCGTACCGCTGGCGAGTTCCGGTCCATTGAGGATATTCGAAACACGGTCGTCGCGACCCGGGGCGGCGGCTCTGCCATGGGGTTTGCCGGGGCCGCTGGAGCAGCCGGGGCATCTAGAGCTGGCTCCCAATCCACGGCTGGCGCCGCCACCGTTGTTCGTCTTGGTGACATTGCAGAGGTCTACGAGGGACTGCGCCGAGAAACCAATGCGGTGTATATCAATGGCCGCCCGGGCGTGTTTATCACGGTTCAGAAGCAGAGCGGCACTAACTCAGTTCAGACCGCGGACAACGTCTACGCACGGCTCCCCGCAATTAACGCCGCGCTGCCGCTGGACATGCAGGTCAGCGTGTTGCGCGACACCACCGAGATTATCCGCGACTCCCTGGAGACCGTCTCACGCCAGGCCCTGGGCGGGGCCGGACTGGCCGTTCTCATACTCTTTATCTTTCTGCGCTCAATCAAGACCACCCTGGTCATTGCTATCTCTATTCCGGCCTCGATCATTATCACGCTCATGTTAATGTTCTTCTTTGGGCTCACCCTCAATATCATGACGCTGGCCGGTCTGGCGCTTGGCGTGGGTCTTTTGGTTGACAACTCCATTGTTATCCTGGAGAACATTTACCGGTATCGTGAAAAGGGGGCAAAACTCACCGCCAGCGCGATACTGGGTACACAGGAAATGATAACGCCCATTGTGGCATCTACCCTGACAACAATCTGTGTATTCCTGCCCATTGCCATTTTCCGCGACCGACTTGAGTTCATAGGTGAGCTGTTCTCCGGTCTGGCCTTTACCGTAGTTATTTCACTTGCGTCCTCACTGCTGGTGGCCATATTTCTGGTTCCTATTCTAGCGAGTCGCTACGTTCCCCTTGATACTCGCAAGCAACGTCCGCTTGCAGGCGGGCTGAAAGTTCTGGATGACCTCATGCAGCGCTTCTTTGATGGTCTTAACACCGTGTATAAGCGGGCGCTCGGTTTTGTCCTGGGGAAGAAAATTCTTACAGTTACTGTGACCGCCGCTGTGTTCGGTGGCAGCCTGTTCCTTATTCCCCTTACTGGCTTTGAACTCATTCCCAGTCAACCGGATGACAGTGTAGGAATTACGGTTCGAATGCCGGTGGGCACCACCTTAGACGCGACACGTGAGGTGCTGCTGGACATTGAGGCGTTCTTGGTGAGTGAGATACAGCGTTACGACAACATTGTTGTCAACGCTGGCGGTGGAGGCGGCTTGCTGAGTGGCACACAGTCGCATCGCGGCACCGTTGAGGTCAGCTTGCCGCCCTTTGACGAGCGAATTGAAAGTGATGAGGACATTCGTGAGCTCATGCGTTCGCGCTTTGACCGCTACCCTGCAGCCGAGATTACCTTTGGTGCCGGAGGCGGTCCCGGAGGCGGTGGCTTTGGCCCCCCAATAGATATCAAGATAAGGGGTGAGAACCTGGAGCGTAGCCGCGAGGTTGGCGAGCGCATTCGTGAACTCCTTATTGAACATCTCCCCGAGGTCACCGAGCCCACCGTCAATATTGAGGACGGACTACCTCAGGTCGATATCGTAGTAGATCGGCAACGAGCATACGCGCTCGGTCTGAACATAGCCGGTATTGGAAGTGAGATTCGTGCCAACATTGACGGGGTAACGGCCTCGCAGTTTCGCACCACAGGCAACGAGTACGACATCCTGCTCACTCTAGATGAGGCGGACCGCGCGAGCGTGCCGGATATCAACCGCATGTTTGTCATTAGCGAGCAGGGGCGCCGCATTCCGGTTTCCAGCTTTGCCACCCTGGAGCGCACAACCGGCCCGGTAAGTATTGAACGGGAAAACCAGGCACGAACCATTAATCTGACGGCGGGCCTTGCGCCGGGTGCGCAGTTGAATGTCGTGGAACCGCAAATTCGCGCGCTCATTCAGCAGGAAATACCCACCGACGATGATCTGATCATAGAGTTTGGTGGTGACTACGAGGCCCTCATGCGCTATGGACGGACCTTCATTATCATCATGATTGTGTCGGTCTTGTTGGTCTTTGGCGTTATGGCGAGTCAGTTTGAGAGTTTCCTTGACCCGCTCATTATCTTTTTCTCTATCCCGCTGACACTCATTGGGGTCATTGGCTTGTATGTCCTTACCGGGGAGAACTTTAGTCTCTTCACGGCGGTGGGCCTGGTCATGCTGGTGGGTATAGTGGTCAACAACGGCATTGTGTTGGTTGACTACACCAATCTGCTACGCAAACGTGGCCTGGGTCTGTACGAGGCCTGTATCGAGGCTGGCGGTGACCGGCTTCGGCCCATTCTTATGACCACCCTCACCACCGTCCTCGGTCTGGTGCCGGTTGCCTTTCTGGAGGGAGAAGGTTCGAGCCTCATTCAGCCAATTGCCAAAACAGTTGTGGGTGGGCTTTCGGTAAGTGCGCTCATGACCTTGTTTCTCATCCCGGTGCTCTATGCGGTATTCAATAAGCTATCTATGCGCTTCACAGTTCGTCGCGACACAATGCGTGAGCGTCGTCTCAAGAAGGTTAAGGTCAAGGAACTGAAGCGCCTGCGAGCAAAGGAAGATCAAGGAGATGTAGATGGTACGGCTTGAACTCATGGTAAATAGAACCCTTGAGGAGGACTTTCATGACCGCCTCAAGAAACGCGACATAGATCTGCACTACACCAAGCTCGTTGGGGTACAGGGGGCTGGCTCTGCTGGCCTCCGCCGCGGAGACCCTGTCTGGCCGGAGGAGAACTTTCTCCTCATATGCTACTGCGAAGAGGATCAGGCGCAACGGCTCAAAGACCTTGTGGAAGGGCTGAAGCGTGACTTCCCCAATGAAGGCATTGCAATGTTCAGCATGGAGAACTGCAATCGTTCGTTATAGATCGATATTTGAATTGACAACCGAGTTAGTAGGGTATAAAATCCACAACCATGATTGAGCCTGCCCGTGTAGCCGAGATACTCAACAGTTACAACTACGTAACGCCAACCGTGCGGCTGCCGCTTTTGGCTGCGGTCGGGCGGGTCTTGCGTGAGGAACTGCGGGCCGAAAGCGACTCACCACCTTTTGACAAGGCCGCAATGGACGGCTACGCGCTGCGGTCAGATGACCTAGGTAGCGACATAGACGACTCAGGGTCAGCTGTCGGACTCACCGAATTCTCCGTTATTGAATGCAGCGGAGCGGGCGATGTAACTCAAGCCGAGATCGGCCCCGGTCAGTGCGTTCAGATCATGACTGGCGCCATGATGCCGGTCGGTTCCGACAAAGTTGTTCGGGTGGAGTACACCGAACGGGTTGGGGATCGGGTTCGCATTACTCAGTCTGAGCCCAACATCAATATCATTTACGCCGGTGAGAACCGAAAGGCCGGTGAACCAATTCTGAGCGTCCCGTGTAAGCTCAGACCACGGGACATAGCGGTGCTCGCCTCACATGGTATTGCAGAGGTCACGGTGGCCGAGCTGGTTCGGGTCGGTATCATTTCTACCGGTAATGAGTTGCTGAATCCCGGAGAGCCTGCGGCCACCGGCAAGATCTACGACAGCAATGCGTATCAAGTAGCTGCATACTGCGTTGAACTTGGCCTCCCGTACACCAACTACGGTGCGGTGGGTGATGACCCCACTGACCTACGCCACGCGTATGAGCGCGCCTTTGCGGAGAACGACCTGGTCATTAGTTCAGGCGGTGTGTCCATGGGCGAGTTTGACTACGTTCCCTCGGTTTTGCGTGATATGGGCGCCGAGGTCTTGTTCCACACCATTGCCTACAAGCCCGGAAAGAGTACGCTTTTTGCTCGGCTTGGCGACAAGTGTGTGTTTGGCCTTGCTGGGAACCCGGCTGCCTCGGTTGTACTGTTTCGAGTGCTCATTGAACCGACTCTGTATCGTATGATGGGACTAGACCCCCAGTACTTCAGCTTCTGTGGTAGACTGAGTGAAGGCATTCGCCGCTCCGGCTCACGACGCAAAGAGTATAGGCCCGCGTTCTACAATGCTGGTCAGATACGGCTTATACGTTATGGAGGCTCAAGTCACATGGACGCCTTTGCAGAAGCCAACTGTGTCGTTGAGTTGGATGTTGGGGTCACCGAACTTAAGGCAGGTGAGGAAATTCATGTTCGACCGCTTTGATAGAGACATTCACTATCTACGGATATCGGTTACGAATCGCTGTAACCTTCGGTGCAGCTACTGTGTTCCTGACGACTTCGTTGAGCCAGCAGGTCACTGCCATGATGAACTCGATGTAGCAACCATAGAGAAGGTGGCTCGCGCTGCGGCCGATATCGGCATTAACAAGGTGCGACTGACCGGAGGCGAGCCCCTCGTTCGCCGGGATATTGTAGATATCGTTCAGAAAATTGGTGCGGTGCCCGGCATAACCGAGCTTGGAATAACAACCAACGCCATCTTTATGCCGCGCTATGCCGCTGGGCTTCGCAAGGGCGGACTCAGAAGCTGCAACATTTCTCTAGATACGCTTGACCCCGAGCTCTATCACAAGCTTTCCCGCAACGGCCGCCTTGAAGACGCTCTATCTGGCATTGAGGCGGCTGAGCAGCAAGGGTTTGCTATTAAGATCAACATGGTGGTTTTCAACGAAACCTCAGATAAAGAAATTCAGCTCATGAATGAGTACTGCCTTGACCACGGGTTTCAACTGCAGCTCATTAATCACTACGACCTTCACCAACATAAAATGGACAACTACACCTTTAGCCGGCCACCTAAGTGTCTGGAGTGTAACCGCATACGCTTGCTCGCAGACGGAAGCCTTAAGCCCTGTCTGCACTCGAATGACGAAATTGCCTTAGATCCAGACGACATTCGTGGCAGCCTTGAGCGCACCGTAATGGCTAAGCCTCGCATTGGACAGGCGTGTACAAATCGCTCTCTGTTTGAGATTGGAGGCTGAGCAATGGCACTTACTCACGTGAACGAGAGTGGCGAAGCCCATATGGTAGATGTCTCGGCCAAACCAAAGGTCCGGCGCACCGCCCACGCGGCCGGGTTCATTTTCCTGGCTCCTGAGACCGTATCCCTTATCCGAGACAACTTGGTTGCCAAAGGTGACGTCTTAGCGACGGCACGCATTGCCGCAATTGCTGGAGCAAAACGTACCTCCGACCTCATCCCGCTCTGCCATAACATTAGCATTGACCAGGTCTCGGTAGATCTGGAGTTGCGCGAGGACGGAGTAGCGGTGGAGGCAACTGCTGTCTGCACCGACAAAACCGGCATAGAGATGGAGGCGCTCACCGCAGTATCTGTCGCCTGTCTGACCATCTATGACATGTGCAAGGCTGCCGACAAGACCATGAAGATTGGTGAAATTCAGTTGCTCCAGAAAACCAAACAAACACTCTAGATAGCTACCGGGAGAATATGCGTATGACACAGGAATTTAGGATTTTGTCGATCAATATTTCTGACAAAAAAGGTGAGCAAAAGCGTCCAGTCTCGCAGGTCGAGTTGCGAGCGGAGCATGGGATAGTCGGGGATGCTCACGCGGGCCCCTGGCACAGGCAGATATCACTTCTTGCAAACGAAGACATAACGACCATGCGCGGACGTGGGGTTGAACTGGACTTTGGGGATTTTGCCGAAAACATCACCACCGAGGGTGTGGATCTTTCCTGTCTACCTATTGGTTCCCGGCTACTGCTGGGAGAAGCCGAGCTCGAGGTAACTCAGATTGGTAAGGCCTGCCATCATGGTTGTGCTATTTATGAGGTTGTAGGAGACTGTGTCATGCCACGCAGGGGTGTATTCGCACGTGTTCTTCAAGGGGGCGAGGTGAGTTCGAGTAGCAGATGCTACGCTACCTTACCTGTGGTCGAACCACTTCATGACTGAATGGCTTAACATTTGTAACACTGCTTTGCGGAAACAAGTTTTTTTGCCACAATTGGGATGAATTTATATTAACGCAGGCGTGATCGTGGTATAATATGTTACCCATGGCACGACAAACGTCAAGTAGTGAAGAAAGGTCCTATGAAGAGGCCTTTCGTGTAGCAACATTGTATTACTATCAAGGCCTTAACACCGAGGAAATTGCGGCAGAAATGCGGTTTTCTCGCCCAAAGGTCTCCAAGCTTCTCAACTACGCGCGCACAAACGGGCTCGTGCAGATCAAGGTCATAGACAGCCGGAAAAAGCTCTCACCCTTGGAAGAGGTTCTCCGAGAACGCTTTGACTTGGTTCGAGTACATATTGTGGCTGCGCCGGAGTATCTCGGTGAGGTATCCTGGCTCGAGCGGGTTTCGCGCTATACCGCCCACTACCTGAATGCCACCCTGGAACCCCGACAGACCCTGGGCGTTGCCTGGGGAACTACCATTAGTGAGATCAGTCTCCACCTTATTCCTAAGGTCATTCCCGGTTTGCGCATTGTGCAGCTCAACGGTTCTACCAACACCACCCTTGCCGACAATCGCTACGCGGCCTCTATACTTCAGTCCTACGCCGCCAATTATCAGGCAAGTATTCAGCTCTTTCCAGTTCCCAGCTTTTTTGACTATGCAGAGACCAAGGCAGCAATGTGGCGGGAGAGGAGCATACGCGCAATTCTTGAGATGCAGGAAAAGGCCGATGTTCTGCTCTACAGCATTGGAAGTGTTGAGGCTGGTGTGCCGAGCAGAGTCTACTCGGGTGACTTTCTTGAACCCTCGGACATGGAGCAAATTCGCAATGAGAATGTTGTGGGCGACATTGCAACCGTGTTTTTCCGACCGGACGGCAGCTGGGAAGATATCCCATTAAACCACCGTGCCAGTGGCCCTCCACTTGACCTGTATCGATACGCTCCCCGGCGAGTCTGCGTTGTATCCGGTCGTGCCAAAATGCCAGCCCTCCACACCGCCTTGCGGTCTGGGTACATGAACGAGCTCATTATAGATGAACCGAGCGCTCGCCTGCTTGCAGATGAGTTTCTCTTTTTGGGCGACTCATAAGCCATGAGGTCCGCCACATTAAAAAGATATCCGGTCCTGAACTTCATGCTGCTACTCCTGTCCTTCTTTCTGATAGGTGCCCCATTGCAACTCACCGCTGGCGAGCCGGTGCCGGAGATAGATCCTGAGCTAGATATAGAGCCGCTGGTGGAACAACAGGATGATGTGGTTGTAGAGTACGTTCCCATTCCGGTGCTTGGGCGTACTCCGGAGCTTGGCTGGATGTTCGGCATGGCGCTGTTTATTGTGGTTCAGTCCAACCCCGAAACCCCGGCCAGCACAATTGCATTTAACGGCATTTACACCACCACCGGAGCCTATGCTCTCTCTATTGCGCCCCAATTTTACCTCTTTGAAGATTTTGTTAATCTGCGAGCGAACGCCGCCTGGCGTAGCATTCCCAGTGACTATTACGGCATTGGTAGGGAGCAGCGCGAACCCAGGTTTGAGGAACGCTACGTGGAGGAAGTGCGGGAACTCACGCTTAATCCTATGTTTCGAGTTTCTCCGCAAGGGCGACTTGGCCCGGTACTCCGAATAGCAACTGTCGCAGCCGATGAACCCGAATCCAAGCAGCGCGGTATGGAAAGCAGACTGCTGGCTGACGAGGTTCCAGGGGCCAACACGAGTTCGGTTGTTGAGTTTGGAGCGGCCTTGAGCTGGGATTCGCGAGAGCCACTGCTGGATCCCTACTATGGGCAGTCCCTGGAACTTCTGGGTACCGTCTCAAATCTGGGAGCTTCGTATGACTACACGCGGTTTGATCTGCAAGCGACGCATATACAGCCGCTGGCGCTACCCTTGCCAGATCACCGCCTAGCTTTGCACGGCGTGTACCAGTTCATTGATGGTACAGCCCCGTTTCAGGTGTTGCCCCAGCTGGGGGGTGAAGCAGTTCTCCGCGGCCTTGCCCAAGGGCGCTATAAAGACTACCACATGGCAGCCTTCCAGGCCGAGTATAGGTTTCCGCTTATCTTGCGTCTTGGCGCAGTGTTGTTTGGGGGAGTTGGCCAGACCGCTCCAAACGCCGACTCATTCACCGCCGACGAGTGGGTGCTTGCAGGAGGAGCGGGTTTGCGCTTTGCGGTGAGCACCGCCCAACGACTGAACATTCGGATTGATGTAGGTTACTCCGATGACGACGGTGTGAACTTCTACATTGGTGCCATGGAAGCGTTTTAGACTACATCGACCTCATCTCAAGCAACTGCTCTACCAGTCGTCGGTCACAGTTGACCCAGCGCATCTGCTCTATGTGGAGTAGGCGAGAAGCTCCCTCTCGCAGCATTCCGGTGGGTTGAGGTTGGAGAGTACGTAATTGTCTGGAAGCACTGCCTTACCTGCCTGCAACAGAAGTCCCGGGGCCTGTCTGCGCGAGTACTATCTGCCGGAGCCTCTCGGCAATGCCTATGAGACCATGAAGACCAATGACCGAACCGAAAGCAATGGTTCCAAGCTTGCCCCCAGCTCCGCCAAGAAAAGGAGCTGAGTACATGAAAGCCAAGGCACACATGACACCGGCAGGCACCATGAAGCGAGCATGGCGAAACCTGACGGTACCACTCATTCCGGCAAAGGAGGCGCAGAAAACCATGACCGCAAGTGTAGCGCCCAGCGCCGGGCCGTGAAAAGAGGGGAGTATCAGTCCTGCGGCAAGACCCACAAGTGAGGACGCCATAACCGGCCCTTGAGCAAATCGGACACTTAGAACAAAGGTGAGCACCGCTCCCGCAACGCTGTAGAGCACCAGTAGTCCCCCAATTTCCCAGGCAGGCACCGGGACACTCAACATTGGTTGCCCCAAAAGAAGAGCCGCACCAAGACACCCGGCCCAGGCCGTGGTTCCGAGCTTGCCCCCGTAGCCATTGAACACCCGCTTGCTCGCCACAAATGCCAGACCGGCAATGGCGCCGGCAAGCAGTATTCCGGAGTATCCAAAAAGTTCGGGTGAGGCCATTCCCACAAAAGAACCTGCAAAAGCCGGTACTGCATGAGCCTTGAACAGCGTGGCCGCGCACACCCCAACCAGCGCCGATGCAACCACCGCGCCCACAGCCATGTCAACGCTGATCCAGTATGTCAGTACCGCACCAACAAAGACCGCAAGGAAGTTCAGCGCATCGGTAGGAAACTCAATCAGAGATAGAGCCGCGGCAGAAGCCCGCTCCGTTGCGCCCTCTGGGGCCGTTGTCCGCGGACCGTCACGCAATTGCTGCAAGACCGTGGCCCCCTCACGTAATGCGGCATACACAAGTCCAAGCACCCATAATCCAAGAGCAGCTGCAACCAGCACTTGCTCTGTGGGCATGAATCCTTCGGGCCACACTGCGCTGGCTGCAACCCCCGCACCACCCGCGTAGACAATGAGCGCCAGGGCTCCGAATACGGAAAAAGATAGGGCGGCGGTGACAAGAGATGGTTTATGGGCGTTCATTCCTTGCAGTATAAGGGGTGTTGGTGCGGTTAGGGGAAGGAAAATTTCCGGTGTATGAATGGCCTGCGGCCGCTGGGCGCCTTGAACCGTCTAGAGCCCAGAGCCCAGAGCCTATAGCCCAGAGCC
>REEM01000222.1 GCA_007695055.1 Spirochaetaceae bacterium
CCTGATGTAAGACGCGCGTATTGCCGGTGGCAAGCGCATCCCAGAGGAGCACCATCATGGTGGCATGGTATGCTGTGTCACATTCACGCCCAGCGTACTCGCCCTCACCGAAATACCGCACGATCTCTTTTGGCTCAACAATTGCCTCTGCGACCAACGCAACTCCAGGAGCAACAACACGCGCGCAGGCATGGAAAATCCGGAGTATGAGATGCGACTCTTCTTGATTCTGACAACTGGTACCGATACGTTTCCAAAGAAAGGGAACCGCATCTAAACGAATGATGTCGGCGCCACAGTTTGCAAGAAAGAACAGAATTTCGGTCATTTCCACCAGGACGTCGCAGTTGGTGTAGTTGAGGTCCCACTGGAAGTCGTTAAAGACGGTCATGACCCACTTGCCAAGCTCCGGTACATAGCTAAAGTTTCCGGGCGAGGTCTCAGGAAAGACCTCCGGCATAGATTGTTCAAACTGGTCCGGTATTGTCCGGTTGTCAAACATGTAATAGTAGTCTTGGTATTGTTGTTCACCGGCGCGAGCCTTAAGGGCCCATTCGTGCTCATTTGAGGTGTGGTTGACAACCAGATCAAGCTCCAGCAGCATGCCCTCGTCGTGCAGCCTACCAGCAACCCGGCGCAGGTCATCTATACTGCCGAGCCGGGACTCGACTTCTTGATAGTTGCTTACCGCATAGCCACCATCACTCTTTCCAGCGGGCCCCTTGAGGAGCGGCATAAGATGGACAATAGTTATACCCAACTCCCGTAGGTAGGAAACTCTCTCTTCCAAGCCCGAAAGGTCACCGGCGAAGCGATCCAAATAGGCCATATAGGCTGCATGTCGGCTGTCCTGCAACCAAGCAGGGTGCCGTTCACGCTCGAGGTCAAGGAGACGCATACGCTCAGGGCGGGCCACATACGAGTGGGCAAGCCGCCACAGCAACTGGGAAACCGCACTCTCAAACTCAGCCGATTTTCCATAGAGACCTTCAAGCAGATCTACAATGCTAAAAAACTGGGCGCCAAGCCGAGTGAAGAAACGCTCGTCGAGTTTCAGGTTGGAACTCCGAAGATCGTCAATAACGGTGCTGAGGATGCAGTCTGATTGTCGTTTATCCATGCTTATTCTTCCGGTAGCTGCATGGTAACAGAGCGTTCACCCGCTGTCTATCGGAGTTGGACCCCTTTATCAACGATCACTGCGTGCGATATAGAAACTACCTTCCAAACGCGCAAAGCACCAGTCGGCGCTAAAAGCCAATACTGCAGCGGAAACAGCACCGGTAAACACGAGCGCATAGTTGTCCCGCACCAGACCTGAGATGATTATTGCACCAAGACCGCCAGCACCAACGACAGCGCCAATGGTTGCGGTGCCAATATTGATCACCACCGAGGTTCGTACTCCAGCAATGATCACGCGTGCCGCAACCGGCAACTCGGTGAAAAACAGAATTTGAACAGGTGTCATTCCCATTCCGCGTGAGGCCTCAACAATGTCTGGCGGAACCGCCTCCAGGCCCGATATAGTGTTGTTCAAAACCGGGAGAATGCTGTACACAAAAAGGGCAACGACGGCTGGCTTGAATCCGAATCCAAGGGCGGGCACCGCCAGCGCGAGCACCGCAACCGGCGGAAAGGTCTGCGCCAGCGAACTCAGGTCCCGCACAATACCTAAAAAGTCCCGTCCGACAGACCGAGTAACCAGTACGCCTAGACTAATCCCGACCACCGCTGCCGCACTTCCCGAAACTGCAACCAGCACCAAGTGTTCACCAAGCAGGGTCATGAGCGAGGCTCGTTCGTACAGGTAACCGCGACGCCCCGGAAACATCATCCGCAACACAGCCTCAAGCTGTGAGGGGTTAGCAGCAAGCCACAGAAGGGTCACTACTCCCATCACAAGCAGCACCGGCCCTACTACATCGGCAGAGCCCATGATCATTCGCACCCGGAAGCGCTCGCGCGCGGATAGCTTGTGCTGTGAAGGACTAGACATACCCATCACTCTGATTCACCGCCTCTATATCGGTGAGCCGAACCTCACCAACCAGACGGTTACCGTCCGAAAGCACCGGCACTGCCTTCATGCCTCGTCCAAGCAGACGGGACAACGCGTCTCGCAACGAGTTCACCGTACTCACACCGAGTTCCTCGGCACGCACCTCTCGTACATCGCCCCAGTTCCCTCCACTGCGACGGCACATACCCACCAGGACTTCACCTGCATCCACAATCCAGAGCATTCCGGTGCCGTTGATCTGCATGTCCTCGGGGGGTCTCCCGTTCTGGAGTAAAGCCCGATCCAGGAAGACGGCCTTATGCATATAGGACTCGACGGTGAAACAGGAAAGCCGTTTCAATGCGCGGTCGGCTCCTACGAACTCGCGCACAAACTCGTTGTGAGGGGCTCCCAATATGCGTTCGGGAATATCGTCCTGAACCACCTTGCCGTTGCGCATGAGAACAATTCGATCTCCGAGACGTATGGCCTCATCTAGATCATGCGTCACAAATACCACCGTTTTTTTTAACTCACGATTCAGCGAAAGGAATTCTCGTTGCAGCACCTCGCGTCCAAGGGGATCAACCGCACCAAACGGTTCGTCCATGAGAAGTACCGGCGGATCCGCGGCTAAGGCACGAGCCACGCCCACCCGTTGCGCCTCTCCACCGGATAGCTCGTGCGGCAACTTATCACGATAGGCTCCCGGAGAAAGGCCAATGAGTTCAAGCAGCTCATCTGCCCGTGTGTCGCGCTTGTGTTTGTCCCACCCCAGCAACCGCGGCACAATGCCTATGTTCTCACGCACCGACATATGCGGGAGCAGACCAACGCTCTGAATTACATAGCCTATTCCACGCCGCAGTTCCTCTGCCCTGATCTTCGACACCGGTGTGCCGTCAAGACGAATGGTTCCGGAGCTCGGCTCTATCATGCGATTAATGAGCCGCAGGCTCGTAGTCTTCCCGCAGCCTGAAGGCCCAATGAACACACAGATCTTTCCGGCTGGCAGCTCCAACGAGATATCATTGACCGCGCTCACGCCATTGTATTCTTTAACGACATGTTCAAACTCAATCATCAAGAACATCCTTCTGCCCAGGAGGTGTGAGCACCGCAATGATAACCGCCAAGCCGCGGTCAACACATATCGACAGCGCAATGATAGGCAGTACCCCCATGACAATGAGGTCAGGGGCGCCCTGCCCCAGACCTTGAAAAACAAAAGCACCAAGACCACCGGCCCCAATCAGGGCTGCGACTGCGGTATTTCCAATGGCTTGCACCGTAGATACCCGGACGCCCGACAGCATTATGGGGAGAGCTATGGGCACCTCAACATAGCGCATGAGCTCAACCCGGGTCATGCCCATACCCCGGCCGGAGTCAATAACACCGGTCTCGATTGCGGCTAAGCCTGCGTAGGCGTTCCGCGTAATAGGCAGTAGAGCATAGAATGTAATAGCTATGAGAGCGGGCGCGTTGCCAATTCCACGAAGCCCAAGTTCTCGCAAAAGAGGAAACTGGCGGGAAAGATACGCAAGGGGTGCAATCATGAGACCAAAGAGTGCGAGGCTGGGAATGGTCTGCAATCCATTGACCCCACCAAAAACCGGCTTCTCCAGGTAGCGCTGTTTCCACGCGAGTACTCCGAGGGGCACCCCAATGAGGGTTGCAAGGCCCACGGCAGTAAGCGAGATAGAGAGATGGGTCGACAGCTCGCTCATGAACCGATCTCGCCTGTTGGCAAACTCCATGACCACGGCCCAACTGTCGAGGCTACCACCTAAAAACAGCCCCACCGCCAAGATGAGAGGAGCAGCCCCAATGAAGACCCGCACCGGATACACCACCGGCGCGTTCTTTAATGACCCCTGTATGAGTATGTAAGCGGCGAGTACGGCCAGCCAGAATCCAGCAGAAGGGCTCACGCGCCCAAAGGCCTCCGGAGCAACCAACACGGCGCCTGATAGCGACAGCGCCAACAGCATTACCGCCAGATAGAGCTGCCCCAGGACAATCTTGGCGGCCCTCACCGCAGGCCGTTCCGGAAGGAAGGCTGCCGCCAGACTCAACACTAACAAGGTGAGGGGAAGGAGAACATGGGGACCGCTTGGCAAGGCATGATAGAGGTACGGCACACCGAGAGCTACCCTGTTCTCCTTCATGAGAAGAAAAGGCAGACTCAGTGCACCAATGCCAATGACCGCCCCAAGGGCGGTCGTCTTCTCGCAGGCTAACCGCACATATGCTCCATTGATTCGCTTAGCTACCGTGGTTTCCTTGGCTTCCTTGGCTATGGAAGCAGCCTTGGCTACTGAAGCTTTCTCAGCTACTGAAGCTGCCTTAGTTAAGGAATCCGTGTTCGTTTAGGTACTCTCGAGCAACCTCCGACGCGTCACGGCCCTCAACCTGTATGGCTGCGTTCAGTCCTTGCAGAACCTCGAGCGTTAAGCCTTCAAACACCGGAGCCAATAGGCCCTCTATTTCCGAATACTCCTCAAGCACAGCAGCCCGGATGATCGGCGCAGGCTCGTAGACCGGCTGAACCCCAAGCGTGTCGTCAAGTACACGAAGGCCAAGGGCCGACAACTGTCCGTCGGTTCCATAGGCCATGGCTAGATTCACTCCGTCGGTTTGTCGCGCAGCCGCCTGAGCGGTGACCGCTGTATCGCCTCCGGAAAGCAGCAAAAGGCGATCCGAGGTAAACTCAAACCCGTAGGCAGCCTCAAAGGCCGGAAGGGCATCATCTCTGGCTGCAAACTCCTCGCTACCGGCCAACCGTACCTGTCCACCGTCGTTCATATAGCGAGCAAGGTCTTCAAGCGTAGACAAGCCTTCGGCCTCGGCCAGGTCTTCCCGCACCGCAATAGCCCAGGTGTTATTTGCCGGTGCTGGCTGCAACCAAACTATGTCGTTGGCCTCTCGGTCAAGCTCTCGTACCGCCTCGTACCCGGCTGTCGCGTCGTTCCAGACATCACGAGGACCGTCGCCAAAGAAAAAGGCACCGTTTCCGGTGTACTCGGGATACAGGTCGATTTCGTCATTAATAATTGCTCGTCGGATGACATCGGTCGGACCAAACTGTGTTCTATCGGTAACGGCAAAACCGTCGTTTTGCAAGATCTGCACGATCATGGAGCCAAGCAAGGCACCTTCGGTGTCAATTTTCGAGGCAACCACAACTGGGCCCTTTTCGACAACCTCGACCTCGGCTGGCGAGCACGCCAACGCCAACAGCAATAGAACCGCCGCCCCCAGAACTAACCGAATGTTCCCGTTCTGCCTGTGTGGCTTTCTCATCTTTAGCATCATTTCGCTCCTTAATTATCGCGTTGCTGACCCACCCAAAGCGGGTGACCCACTGTTTGAGTCTCACCCCTAGTAAGGTAGAAAGCCAGCACGAGATCGTCAAGGAATTGTAGTTACAACCTTTTCTATTTCTTATCTCTATTATCTGTTTTTAGACCGATGTTTTCAACACGCTGACGTAGAAGCTCTGCGATACGCGCCTTGGTCGCATCACGTAAAACAAGGTCTGCCGCTGGTGCGTTCTCCTCTATTTGGTCGGGACGTCTGGCGCCAACAATTGCAGAGCTCACTCCTTCAGAAGCAAGAACCCACGCAATTGCTATGCGTGCAGGGGTCTGCCCCAGCTCCTCGGCGAGGTATGAAATCTCCCGTACAAAGTCAAGATTTGCCTGCAGCTGTGGCTCCTGAAAGTGCTCATTGCGTCGACGCCAGTCGTCCTTCGGCAATGCTGCAATTCGTTCAGGCGTCATTTTACCGGTCAGCAGGCCGTTCTGCATTGGGCTGTACACGACCACCCCAGTATTCTTCTCACGGCAGTAAGGAAGGATGTCGGCTTCAATGCCTCGAACCAGCATACTGTAGGGAGGCTGCTGCGAAGTCACCGGGTGAATTGCCGCGACCCGGCGCGCCTGGCCTACGGAAAAATTGGACACCCCTCCATAGCGAACCTTGCCAGCCTGTATGAGATCTGCAATTGCGGCCCATGCCTCTTCAATGCGTTCATCCGGAATGGGCCAGTGGATGTTGTAAATGTCAATGCTGTCTATGCCGAGGCGTTTCAAAGAGGCGTCACACTCACGCTTCACGCTCGCCGCAGACAAGTCATGGCTCACTTTCTTGCCGCCCGCTGGCCAGACCAGGCCACACTTCGTTGAGATGTAGGGGCGCTCACCCACGCCACGAATAGCCTTACCGACAATCTCTTCCGAATGGCCGAGTCCGTATACGGGCGCGGTATCGATCCAGTTAATGCCAAGATCCAGCGCGGTATGGATGGTCTGTATCGAGTCGGTATCGTCCTGCTTACCCCAGCCAAATGCATAACCAGTCCCGCCTATAGCCCAGGCGCCGAGCCCAATGGTGGTGAGTTCTATATCCGAGTTGCCTAATTGACGTGTGCGCATGATTCCTCCCACGCTGACTTCATTTGACGAAACTCTATCAAAATCCCATGATAAGGGAAAGGAACGCGTGAGGAATGTTTTGGAGGTACCGGTGACAGATAAGGACGCAAGGATCGTGGTGTTGCTCAATATTGTACGTGGCGCGCTGATTGGGATTGCAAACACCATTCCCGGTGTGAGCGGTGGTACCATCGCGGTGGTAACCGGAATATACGAGGACGCCCTGCGTAGCCTGAGCGGTTTCTTCCGCGATAATGGTGGATGGAAAGCGAACGCCCAGTTCCTTGCCCCTATAGTTCTGGGGGTGGCGATAGGTCTCTTCGGTTTTGCTCATGTGATTGGATATTTGCTTGAGACGTCCCCGGTAGCCACATCGTTTTTCTTTCTGGGTTTAATTCTCGGTAGCCTCCCATTCCTCATTAAGACCGCCCGCAAGGATTCGTTTCGGCCTATATATCTTGTTCCGTTGTTGCTGACCCTTGGATTCATGGTCTATATGTCGCTTGCCGAGCGACCACCGGAATCCGACCCAATTCGCACCCTTGGTTTAGCGAGCGCCGGGCTCGTGTTTCTCAGCGGTGTCATTAGCTCGGGAGCCATGATTATTCCTGGGATTAGCGGCTCCTTTATTCTGCTCCTCATTGGAATGTACACAACCTTTATTGCCGGACTGCGGGAGGGGAACGTAGTCGTGATTGGCGTGTTTATTGCGGGATCTCTTGCCGGACTGGTATTCATTGCTAAACTGATTAGTTTCTTTCTGCGTAGATTTCATGGCGCAACCTATTACGCCATACTCGGTCTGGTTGTGGGTTCCATACCCGGGTTCTGGCCAGGCCTCCCAAGCGGTATGGCAGGAACCATGAGCATTGCCGCGCTGGTGGTGGGGTTTACACTTGCCTATTATCTTGGAGCCGAGAAGAAGACCCAGAGACTCGCACCAACACGCGCGTCAGTGGAACCGCCCCCAAGCCACTCAACACCCCCGGAGGCCTAATATGGGCCTACTCAGCAGCCTCGTCTCTACCTACTCTATTGTCGCAGTTGACCGCGAGGCCAAGGTCATGGGTGCTGCGGTACAGTCACACTTTTTTTCGGTCGGCTCCATCATTTCCTGGGCAGATGCCGGTATTGGGGTGGTCGCCACCCAGTCGCTGGTGATGCCCGAGTACGGCCCGCGCGGGCTTGCGTTACTGGAGCTTGGCTTGGGTCCAACGGAGGTGCTCGCAGCGCTCACGGCGGCCGACAAAGCCGCCGATGTCCGTCAGGTGGCCATTCTCTCACCACACGAGAGCGCCGTGCATACCGGTTCCCGCTGTATTGCCGAGGCGGGGCACATATGCCGCCCACATTTTTCCGTCCAAGCAAATATGATGATGAATCCTGGGGTACCGGAGGCGATGGCCGAAACCTTTGAGTCCACCGAGGGTAGGCTTGAGTCACGGATGATGGCTGCTCTGCGCGCTGCTGAGAGCCAAGGCGGTGACATCCGTGGACGGCAGTCTGCAGCAGTGCTTCTTGTTTCGACCGAGGCTACGCCCAAAGTACGTGAAGCTCGGCCCCTTGATCTCCGTGTAGAGGATCATCCCGAACCACTAACCGAGCTCCAACGTCTGCTTCAACTCCACCATGCATACGCAGAAGCCAATGCTGGTGACGCCGCTTTGGCCGAGCATAGTTCTGAAGACGCAAACCTGCACTACCGTCGAGCACGAGCTGCCGCCCCCCACAAGCTTGAGCTGCGCTTCTGGGAAGCCATGGGCCGCGCCGCGGCAGGCGAGATTGGGGCAGCACGTGAGGCTCTGAAAGAGCTGGATGCGGAAAGCCCATGCTGGCGGGAACTGGCACACCGACTCCCTATCACAGGGCTGATTCGTCTTGACCCGGCAGGGTGGGACGCATTGTTATCACCATAAAACCAACACGTCTGAGATCATCCGAACTGCTCTCGACTCAGACCTCGGTTCTGAATGAAATGCCTACCGTTGACAAGCCATCTAGGGGCGGATACGATAGAGCATTAAGCACACGCGAATACGGCTAAGGGATTAGTCGGAATGAAGCGCTCAATCATGGAGGAGCCGTGGCGAAAGAAGAAGCCATTGAAGTTGAAGGTATTGTTAAAGAGTCTCTCCCGAACACAATGTTCAGAGTAGAGCTCAAAAATGGCCATGTGATTCTCACTCACCTTTCGGGGAAAATGCGTAAGCACTATATTCGAATTGTACCGGGTGACAAGGTGCGGGTGGCCCTCTCCCCCTACGATCTGACCCGGGGACGCATCATTTACCGAGAAAGATAGTTATCTATACCGAAGTATAGCCCACACAGCCCCGTCTCCGCCGTTGTCGCGTCCCGGGGTGCCGGTTTCACCCACCCCTGGATGTGAGGCAAGTAGACTCCGAACCGGAGCACGCAGAAGGGACGTTCCGTTGCTGTGATTCCCTTTCCCATGAATAACGAGCACCTTGCGCAAACCCCGCGCCTGTGATGTCTCAATGAACCGGCGGGTACGAGTTATTGCCTCTTCTACCGTACATCCATGGAGGTCAAGCTCGTCGTCTATGGGAAGCCGTCGTTTAGCAAGGTTCTGTTCATGTCTTCTCAGCTCGGCCTCGGCCGGATCCTCAGCTTTTGGGCCTGCGGGTGGCGGGTATTTATCAAGCCATTTGGCCCATTCAAGACTACCTGAGTCGCCTGATCGTGAGTTATCTGCCATTGCTAATCACCATCATTGCTGCTCACCACGAACCCGGTCGTTCCTATAAGGGACGCGGCTTCAACCCAGCCCTCAACGCGGTCTCCGGTCCTTATCAGCACGAAATCACCGTGTCGCACCGAGGCGTCAACCGCTGCCCCTGCGCGAAGTTGCAACCACGCACTGGCTTCACGATCCGGAATGCGCCTCATACTTACACCTTCGCTTCCGACAACGGTAACCGGATGTTCAAGAACTCGGGCCGAGTACACCATAGCGCCAAGACTCAGGAATCCACCGAAACTCAGCATGACTATGGCAATTATGGCGCCGCCGCGTAGCCTCGACAGACCACCAAGCACCGCAGCAGCACTCAATCCCACAATCATCAGCAGGAAAAACAGGTCTGGATGATACACAAAGGGAAGTTCTAACTGCCTATTAAGCTCAAGCTCCGCCTCCACCGAGTTGAGCTCGCTCCGCAGAGCTGGAAGACCCGGATCAAGCATTACCGAACGCCTCAGCGAATACACCGCCTGGGCACTTCTTCCAGCACCCAAATAGGCAAGTCCTGCGTTATACCACAGCCCAGGACTCTCATGCCATTCAGGCATAAGTTCACCATAAAGGTCCAGTGCCTCAAGGTAGTGACCTTGGGTATGAGTCTCTACCGCTTGGACAACTCGGTTATCGGGAGTTAATGGTGGTGAAGACGCTCCAAGAAGACTGGCCAAGAAAAAGATGCCTACCAACAGCGCGGTTGAGCTGGCAGCGGCACGCCGCCTACGAACGACAACCCCGAGCACCAGTACAACAATGCCCGGAATAAGCGAGAGGTATGAACTAGGTTGCCTATACCAGTTCGCCGGTTGCATTCGCTCAATCTCCTCAACACTCAGCGGTCTGCGTTCGGCTGCCTGTTCATGACCACGGGTACTTTCACTACGAGCCTCAACCTCCAACCGGATAGGTGCTGGTGCCGTGCGCGCCACCCGTTGCTCCTCCGCATCAAACCAAACAAACGGAGGCACACGTAGTTCAATGCTCCCGGCCCTTCGTGGGGTAATTCGGTAGCGGGCCTCAATGCTGCCTTGGTATCCACCTGCCGAGGGTTCAATACGTCTCCGCACTCCTTCACGAGCGACAATGAACTCGTGCGACTCAAAGGAGGGCAGCTGCAGCTGATCAAAATTCCCCTCTCCATGGAGGCGAACAAAAAGGGTAGCAGAACTGCCTTCTACAAGTGCTGGCGGATCAAGTTCAAAGCTATAATCAAAGCGCCCGTATGCCCCGGTACCACGCACCTCCTCGGGGAGTTCCTGTACGCTGAAACTGCGTGGTGCCGCAGTTCGAGTCATTCCGCCCGCACGTAGTTGAGCCTGAGGTAGCATGAGCTCACCCGGGGCAGTAGGTGTTAAAAGATACGCTGCAGCCGGGATAGTGAGCAAGGTCACTTCACCGACACTCTTCCTTTGTATTCCACCAAGGCCGGGTACCGATACAAACTCCGCGTTGTTTGGTTCATCCACCTGGAGGTCGTCCGGGAAGACCGCCGTGCGAAGATTTCGCATTTCAAGCGAGACAGGGACTGTCTGTCCCACATACAGTGACTCAAGCTCTACATGCCATACGAGGTCGAAGGGTATATCCCCACCACCTCTTGGGCGTACCTCAATCAGCACAGGCTGTGTCCGCACGACATCCCCGCCAAAATCAAGACTGAACTCTTCAATGATTGCACGCCCGGCAGCAGCTGCACGCAAGGGCACTCTCACCCTTACTATCCGACCATCGCCAAATGCACCCGACAGACGAGAGGAGACTTCTATTGTCGGCTCGGCCGCGCCTGTTACCTGCGGTGGGTACTGGGGTGTCGACAGCTCAGGCTGTTCATTTCCGCCCGGATAGGCAAACTCCAACTCCAGCAGAAAGTCGTCCCCCACCGATACCGGGTCTATTGGAACTATAGGTTGAACGCGTTCTTCGCCGACCGCTCGAAACGAGATCACAAGCAGCAGCCAACATACTACCAGTAGCGTTCGACGTCTCGAGGTTCCTGCGTATCGGTTGCCCGCCACTGTCCTGTCTCCTTTCGGCGCATGTATTCCAACACACGCCGTGCTTCATCAGAAACCGCACCGTTGGTGCCCGCGCCCCCACTACGGGTTGTTGGAGCAGACTCCGCCGCCTGTACGCGTTGCAGCGCAAGCTCCAGATTAATCTTAGACCCCATGGAGGAGGGATTGAGCATAAGCGCTCGCCGAAACTGCTCGTAGGCCTCGGCGTAGCGACCTTGCCGATAGTAGAGGTTGCCTCTGTTGTGATGCAAAGCAAAGAGCACATCTGGTGGTGCGTGCGCGGCGGCAAGATCCCATGCCTCAACGGCAGCCTCATTCTCAGCTACTGCATGATATACGGTTCCCAAGTTATAAAATACATGACTCTCAAACTCTCGATCCGCTTCCAGCGCGTCTAAATACCGAACGATTGAGTCCTGAAACTCACCGCGCTCAAAGCTTAGATTGCCTCGCAATACGGTAAGATACGGATCTCCAAATCCACATCCGCTCAGCGCCACCAGTAGCAGCAATAGAAAAGGTGCTCCATAGAGCTTCAAAACCACCTCCTCCATCTCAGAGATCGTATGAGTACGTGGACAGCCAACATGACGAGCGCCCACCCCAAAAAAAACCGGTAACGTTCAACCGGAACCGTACGAAATCCCTCGCTGTCACGTCTACCCTCGAACTCAGACAAAGCATCGGGAAGGCGTGAAAATACACCGGCCTCGGATGCATCCAGATGAACTCCCCCGGCTATTTCGGCGATCCGCCGCATCCTGGCTGGTTCTGCTCGGCTATGTACCAGGTTCCCGTCTCTATCAAGAGCTCGGCTACCGTCCAGCAGCGGAACAGGGCCGCCCTCCGGACTCCCTACCGTTACCGTAAAGACCCCAATTCCGCGCTCAGCCGCTTCACGAGCTGGCCCAGATTCATCACCACTATGGGCCTCTCCATCTGAGAACACCACCACTGCACGGTGGCGGTCGGAGTCGGCTGGAAAGGATGCAAGCGCCGTAGTGAGCGCGCGTTCAAGATCTGTACCGGGAGTGCTGAGCAACTCCGGGCCAATCACGTTCAAGGTGGACTCAATTGCAGCATTGTCTTCAGTAAGTGGCAGTAAGCGGGTTGCGCTGCCGGTAAAAGCCACCACGCCAAAACGTGCTCCGTCCAGATCCTGCACCACCGCGCGCATGAGGTCGCCGCTACGAGCTAGCCGTGACGGCTGTGCATCTTCCACCAGCATTGAAAGCGATACATCAACCGCAAAGACGACATCGAGCCCACTCCTGTCCTCCCTTACGGTTGTCAGACCCCAGCTGAACCCAGCCAGCGCGGCAAGCAGCAGCACATAGAATGCGACAAAGCTGAGGCCGCCAAAGAAACTC
The DNA here is from genome assembly GCA_007695055.1 of Spirochaetaceae bacterium. Classification (GTDB taxonomy): domain Bacteria; phylum Spirochaetota; class Spirochaetia; order DSM-27196; family SLAA01; genus SLAA01. Next base: position 12,588 of record REEM01000222.1, read on the forward strand.
TTTATTAAAAAGAGGTTCCGCACGGTGTTCTCATGCAGACTCCCTATGAGGCGGGTGGTTTCCTTGCAACCGGCACGGTAGTTCAGGACCAACACCAGGATAATGAGCGGAAGAAACGCCAAAAGCCGGAAAACTTCGGGGTAGGTCACGGTCATAGACGCTCCCTCAACACGCCGCGCCGCACCACGAAATCAAACATAATGAGGATCATCCCAAAGAGGATAAAGTGTCTAGACAGACTTTCCGTACGCACCTCCACCCGTGCTCGCCGTTCAACCGTCTCTACCGTATCAAGGGTCTGAAAGATGGCTTCAAGCGAACCAAGACTTGCTGCCTCAAAAAAGCTCCCGCCGGTGATATCCGCCAGATCCCGCAGAGCTTCGGCCTCATATGCGTCGGTCACGGTTCCCCTGTAGCTCCGACCGGTATGCGGATCGGTAAACTCAATAGGGATTTCTCCCGGCGAGCCAATCCCCACGGTATGAATGCGCACCCCGAGGTCACGGGCTACACCAGCCGCAACACCTGGAAGAATTTCAGCAACATTATTCTTTCCGTCGGTCAAGAGAATAAGAACTCGTTGCTCGGCGGTACTCGACTGTAGATGCAAAGCTCCCAAGGCAATTCCTAATCCAATAGCGGTTCCGTCACCAAGTTCCATAATTGATAGCTGATCTAGTTCGTCGAGGAGGTGTCGATGATCGACGGTTGGCGGAACACGTAAAGCTGCATCACGAGCAAAGCTCACTAACCCAATGGCATCATTCTCACGGCTGCGCACAAAACGCCGAATAATCCGTTTTGCAGCCTCGAACCGATTGTAAGGCGCAAAGTCCATGGCGGCCATTGTTGGAGACTCATCAAGCACAAACACAATATCCATGCCACGGGTAAGGTTAATTCGCTCGCGGTACACCCGCGCAGGCGAAGACAAGGCAACAATACATATCACTACACCTAACCAGAACGCCAGTATGGAAAGCCCATACAGAAATACCACACTCCAGATGCGTGGAACGAAGTGTTTACCTCGCCATACCGATATAGGGAACCGCAGCCGGCCTCCCCGGTTCGGCGCTCCATGCCGCAAGTACATCACAAGGGGCACAAATGCCAGCAGCAGCAGCGCAATCGGTTGTTCAAGCACCCACACGTTGTGATCCTCCTCGCGCACCTCTTCGTCCGCCTGTTCCTCGCCCCCGTTGTCCACGGGCAACACCACGGCCTATCGGAGCGGATTCTAACTCGGCAATAACCTGCGACACACCTCCCAGGTGCTTGCCACGTTGTTCAGGCGTAGAGGGGCGGCCAGCAAACTTCACCAGATCACCTGTTCGGAACACCTCCGCAATCAGATCTGATCCGCGTGCATCAATACCCGAGATATAGTGAATGATCTCTACACTCGTAGCCGACATAAGATCACGGCCTAATCGTTGCGTGAAGTAGCGCCTGACATCTTCCAACAGAACGATGTAGAAACTCCGAGCATCAAGCTCCTCCAAATTTGACTCCAGCCGTTTCAGCGACTTCCGCAAACGCCGGTATGGTTGTGCCCGCCTATAGCGTGCAACTAAGGTTGAAACCTGACCCCGCCCAAGGCGGAGCAGCATCCAGAGAAGCAAGGGCCCCACAATGATCAAGGCCACAAAGGCAGCAAGTCGCAGTCGTGTAGTTGGCAGTATCATGGGCGGCTCGAGTGGAGCAGGGTCGGTACGGCCTTCTTCAAGAACAGAAGTCACATGAACGGTCAATCCACTCAAGCGAATACCACCTAGATCTACCGTGGGAAGAGTCTGGGTGCCTGGTCGAAAGGCAGTAAAGGAAATTCGGATCTCGGTTTGCTGGGCATCTATAGGAAAGAGCCGCATGTCATGAAAAGTCAACCAGGAGACCTCCGGCAGTGCTGCTGGCACAAGAAGCTCAACACTGCTTGCCGTGCGGATACGAACACGTAGCTCTGCTCGGTCACCCACGTGGTACTCCGTGGGCAGCACCACACTTTCGGTCACGGTGTAACTCTCGGTGAAACCAAGGACACCCGGCCCGATTAGCATGACGACCAGGAGAAGATAGATCATGCAACGCCTACATCCTCGGCTCATTTCTTTCTCCTGCGTCGAAAGAAACGCACCAGTTCCACTCCCGGATCCTCGTCAACGCCAATCTCCAGTACTGCAACGCCAAGCCGACCACATTCGCGAGCCCACGCCCTGCGGTCCACCTCCCAGAAATCCTTAAACTGACGCCGGAAAGCTCGGCTGCGCCCATGTGCCAGGATAGTTTTCCCGGTTTCCGGGTCTTCAAGCTGTATAAGGCCTACGGGAGGGAAGCTGTCTTCCACCGGGTCGTTTACACGAATCGCAATGACATCGTGCCGGCGAGCGAGAAGCGCCAACTCACGATAAAACCCAGCGGTTTTGAAGTCAGAAAGAATGACACAGATACCACGGCGCGGTAGCCCCTCGTTTGCACTACGCAAGGCCTGTTCAAGGTTTGATCCGGTACCGACCGGCCTGAAGCTCAAGAGATCTTGAATGAGACGCAGCGCATGCCGTCGGCCCTTACGCGGCGGTACCCAGGCCTCCACCTGGTCAGAAAAGAACAGTCCGCCTATGCGGTCGTTGTTTCGCACTCCGGCAAAGGTAAGAATGGAGAACACCAAACTCTGGATCTCACGCCGTGCGCTGTCGAGTGTAAGGTCGTACACCGAGGGGCTTACATCAACAATCATGAACAAGGTGAGTTCCCGTTCCTCACGAAAGGTCTTGGTGAATACGCCATCAAGACGCGAGCTGACGTTCCAGTCAATAAGGCGTACATCGTCACCCTCGACATACTCACGTGTCTCATCAAACTCAATACCGGGGCCCTTGAATACCGAACGATAGTTTCCCGCAAGCAGGCTTTCAACAACCTTGTTTGAGATGAGTTCGAGTCGCCGTACCTTCTTGAAAAGGAGCGCGGCATCTCCGTCGGAATGAGAGGGATTCTTCATGAAAAACCTACGGCACTGGTACCGACTGCAACAACCCGGTAATGAGGTCATCCGACGAGAGTTCCTCGGACTCGGCCTCATACGATAGAATGATCCGGTGTCGCAGCACCCCTGCCGCCACCGCCTTAACGTCCTCGGGAATTACGAAGCTTCGCCCCTCAAAGAGCGCATTAATCTTGGCACAGCGATACAGATAGATCGTCGCCCGGGGAGAGGCTCCAAACTCAATGTAACGTGCAAAGGAGTTTACAGCCCGTTCCTGCCTCCGTGAGCCGGTTACTATTGCTACAATGTACTCCTCAATGCGTTCATCCATAGTAATCTGGGCAGCAACTTCCTTGAGTCTACGAATATCAGCTTTGTAGAGAACGCGTTCTACCGGGATGTCGTGCGGAATGCCAACACGTCTGAGAATAGCTAGTTCATCCTCAATGGAGGGGTAATTCACCGTTAGCTTCAAGATGAAGCGGTCGAGTTGTGCCTCCGGCAGCTGGTAGGTACCTTCCTGCTCAATAGGATTCTGGGTGGCCATGACGAAGAAGGGCTCCGGCAAGGGATAGGTGTTCTCGCCTATGGTAACCTGTCGTTCCTCCATCGCCTCCAGCATAGCGGACTGCACCTTTGCGGGTGCACGATTGATCTCGTCCGCCAGGACGATATTGGAAAAAATGGGGCCCTTTCTCGGCACAAACTCGCCGGTCTGTTGCCGGTACACCATGGTGCCGATGAGGTCAGCTGGCAACAAGTCCGGTGTGAACTGTATGCGTCTGAAACCTGCATCTACCGCCTCCGAAAGGGTCTTAACCGCGAGTGTCTTGGCGAGACCAGGAACCCCTTCAAGCAGCACATGTCCACCGGCAAGGATGGCGGTCAGCATTCCGCGAATCATTTCACCTTGACCAACTACCCGCCTTCCAATCTCGGTACGTGTGCGGTCAAGTAGATCACCAGCGCGCTTAACCTGGTGCTCAAACTCGTTGGGTTCAATAGTATCAAAGTCGCTCATTATCGATCCTTGCTGTTGATGTATTTTCGCGCTCAGGTCCGGTAGTCGGCGTTGATCCGTACGTACTCATCCGACAGATCGGAACCGTATACCGTGGCCGCGGCAGAACCTAGTCCTAAGTCTATGACAACCTCTACACACATTTCATGCGGGGGATACTCCAACCCGGCGGTATTGTCCGGCAGGAGCTCGGTACTCTGCAGGTAATGCGAAAGCCGCAACTCCTTTGCCTTGTCCAGGTGGAAACTCCCGGCAAAGAACACAGATTCCTCACCTATAGAGAGCTTCACGTTGTGCGAGTCTATCGCAATATCATGATTTCCACAGTAGTCCCCGACTGCGGCAATGATACGCCCGACGTTTGGGTCGTTTCCATACAGCGCAGTCTTGACCAAGGGTGAGTTGACCACCGCCTTAGCCACCGCAACAGCCTGCAGCTCCGACTCGGCGCCCGAAACCGTCGTGCGCAACACATGACGCGTTCCTTCGCCGTTGCGCACCACGTCCTCGGCTAGCTGGCGACAGATCAGCCGCAGCGCTTCACCAAACTCGCGGGGATCCGGCCTCTGCCGACGACCGCTTGCAAGCGCTACCACCATGTCGCTCGTACTCTGATCTCCGTCCACCGAGATCCTGTTAAAGCTGGCACTGACAGCCGCTGCAAGTTCCTCTCGGAGCACCTCACGGGGGACATCAAAATCTGTCAGGATAAAGGCCAGCATGGTTGCCATATTCGGCTCAATCATCCCGGCGCCTTTTGCAACGCCAACGATACTGCCACCGCCGAGTTCTATTCGTCGCAGTTTAGGAAAGGAGTCGGTAGTCATGATGGACTCCGCGACCGCGAGCATTGAGTCGTGTCCTAACTGGGCCACCAGCCCTGGAAGAGCGGCCTTCATGGGCTCTACCGGTAGACGCCAGCCGATAATTCCGGTTGAGGATGACAGCAGTACCGAGGAGTCCAGTCCGAGCTCAGCGCCAAGGTGTGCAAGTATATCGCCTGCGTCCTCCACCCCGGTTTCGGTGCAAACATTTGCAACTCTATTATTGATAAGGATTCCTTGCAGGCTCTCAGCATTAAGCACGGCTCGTGCTCGCGTTATTGGGGCTCCGGGAATACGGTTTTTTGTGAGCGAGAGCCCAAAACTCGTGCACGGCTCATCTGCTAAAATGAGGCTCAAGTTCATAGTGAAGGGATTGGTACTTGGGCGCTCCTCAGGAACAAACTGAAGACTCGAAACTGCTATCTGGAAACCGTCCGGAAGGCGGCCACCTTCACGAAGCGTCTGTCGATGCTGCTGCCGACTGCTGTACTCCTGCATCCTCATACTTATAGTACGCAGGCCGGAGGCTTGACAAGCGTAAGGACGCTCGTACGCCCAACACTCGGTTGAGACGTTCCATGAGGTTCAGATATCGGCGCGATGGCGGTGCCAGAAGGAGGAGTTGCTCACGCCCCACGCTTCGCTCATGAGCCGCCTCGGTAGATGTTTCGAAGGCTATACGGTCTAACTCTGCTGGGTCGGCATCGAACTCTTCTACCAGGACTGCTCGAGCCTCGGCAGTGAGTGGAAGGTGGTGATGCACAGTCAAGTACCGGGCAATCCGGTGAACGGCCTCACGCCCCGGAGGCGCAAGTTCCCGCACCAATGACATAGCCCAGCCAATGCGGTATGAGCGCGTGAGGCCGCTCTCAATGGCGCCAAGCGCCGCGGCGTTTGTACTCTCAATAGCGAACTGAACCGCAGACCTGCTCACATGGAGTTTCTTGTCCAGCACCAGGGCCGACTCCACCGCCAGCTGTTTTGTCAGCGCATGCTGCGCTTCACGCCGCCGGCCCTCGTCAGGAATGCGCTCGGCAGCCGACATCGACCTATTCCACCGCCGAAAAACTGGTGAAAGAACACGTGCAACACTTTGCCGCTCACGGACATCAAGAGCAATGGTTCGCTCAATAATCCGAATCCCGTCGCCCTTGTCTTCGGAGCCAAGTAGCCGCAGAGCAAACTCCTTGCCGTGCCGTCGTCGCGTATTGGAGTACTTTTTTTCAGCGGCAAACAACGCAGTATAGGCCCGATCCACCTGGTGATTTGCTTCATAGAGTGAACGGTAGAGCTGCATAGTTTGGCGGAAGTGCCTGAGTTCCTGGGCAAGTTGATCACGAAGGTGCTCACGAGCCTTCTTGCTGCTATCCTTACGATGCCACATCTCGCTACGCCGAGCCATGTCTTCATACAAGGTCTCGATAGCGCTTACAATATTGGAACTCATTTCCTGCACAGACTGGAGCACCGGGATGGCTGCGGCAACACGGTGTATTTCCTCGGACTCGTTGAGCAGCTCTACCAGCATGCGCAGACGGCTATTGCGTGCGAACACCGCGCTGCGATACTCACGACGAGCCTTGTCAAGGTTGAGTGAACTGTCACGAAAAATCTGACCGCCGCTGTAGTGCGGGCTGTAATACGGAAGCACCCTGCCAGCCAACAGTTCGAAGAGCAACACCATTATTTCATCTACATCGCTCAGACCCAGAAAGGTAAAGTTGTCGTTCTCACCCGCACTGAGTATCCGCTCGAGAAACCCTTCGGTGCGCATACGACCTGCGGCTTTGTTGGTGACACGGCCATGAAAGCGGTCATTCAGAAGATCTGCAAGCACAGGGGCGCGCTTCCTGAGATCTTCTAAGGCGGCCTCGAGCTCCGGCAGCACCTCCAAACGCAGATCCTCTACCCGCGAGTAAAGCCCGCCTCGCCTGTAGACATCTATTCCTTCAACTGCGTCCGATAGCTGTCGACTTTCGGTCAGGTCATAGACCGCCCGCGCAACGGCGTTCGGAAGTGCGTCGGAGTTTTCAATGACGTGCTTGGCGGCAAGCAGCCTGCGGTTGCTTGGGTCGTAGCCCTCAAGCAGCTGGTTTCGAGCCGTCATAAGCACGGTTGGGATGTCTCCGAGCGTCTCGGTCAGCAGACGCTCGGCCTCCTCTTTCTCGCCACCACGTACAACATGGTAGCCAATGCGCATGACCACTGCGAACACACCTGCAATGACGGTGTAAACTGCAAAGTACAAAATGAGGTTGGTCGGTGGCGCGGTGCCATAGCTTATGTAGTAGCCACCGAAAAGTGCGAAATAGGTGACCGGCCCGGCCGTCCAGGCAAGACCAAGTATGGTTCTACCCCAGGACTCACGCTGAAGAGCATCTGCGAGTCGGCGCACCAGACCTTTGTCCTCGGGCTCTCTGTCTTGTCCACCGGTGTGCTTGGTACGATGTTGAGATGGGGCGCGATACATGGGCCGAGTATAGTCACTCGGCCCTGTTTTTCGCAAGGCGGCTCTTTTAGCCTGCGCCAGACGTCCTAAACCTTGGCGAGCGACTGCTCAAGATCGGCAAGGATGTCGTCAATGTGCTCAATTCCAACCGAGAGTCTCACCAGACCAGCATCGACATCAGCCTCGGCCTGTTGTGTATCATCCAGTTGCGAGTGAGTCGTACTCGCCGGATGTATTGCCAAGGACTTTGCGTCCCCAACGTTTGCCACATGTGAGAAAAGCTCGACCCCATTGATGAACGTTTCGCCCGCGGAACGTCCACCCTTGATCCCGAACACCACCATTCCGCCAAAGCCCTTGGTAAAGTACTTCTTGGCGTGAGCATGAGTCGGGTGCCCTTTCAGCCCCGGATAACGAACCCACTCAACCTTCGGATGTTTCTCCAGGTACTCAGCCACCGCGGCGCCGTTCTCAGAGTGGCGTTCCATTCGCAGCCCCAGAGTCTCAATGCCCTGAAGGAAGATCCACGCGTTGTCGGGAGCAATTGCAGCACCCAGGTTCCGCAAGGGCACCAGTCGCATGCGGAGGATGTAAGCCAAGGGCGAGAGATCTCCCAGATCATGGGCAAAGCGCACATCATGATAACTACCGTCAGGTTCGTTGAGGGTGCGGAATTTGGGGTTCTTCCAGTCAAAGCGCCCAGAGTCCACCACAGCACCACCAATACCGGTACCATGCCCACCAATCCACTTGGTCAAGGAATACACTGCAATATCTACGCCGTGATCCAAGGGCCGGAAGAGAGCCGGTGTGGTGAAGGTAGCGTCGGCTATGAGGGGGAGTCCAAAACGATGTGCGACCTCTGCAACCGCCTCAAAGTCAGGAACCGTAAGTCCAGGGTTTCCAATGGTTTCCAGGAATACCGCCCGGGTGCGATCATTAATGGCGGCCTCAATGGCGGCCAGATCAGTGGGATCAACAAAGCGCACCGTGATTCCAAACTGCGGTAGGATGTCGTTAAACATGGTATAGGTTCCACCGTAGAGATGGCTGCTCGAGACAATCTCGTCACCCGTACCGGCTATGTTAATTATGGAATAGAATACCGCTGAGGTACCGGAGGCCAGTGCCAGCGCAGCCGCCCCACCGTCCAAGGCCGCCAGCCGTTGCTCGAGTACGTCCTGTGTTGGATTATGGAGACGGGTATAGATGTACCCGAGTTCTTTGAGTGCGAACAAATTCGCAGCATGCGTGGTGTCGCGAAAGTTATAGGCAGTAGTTCTATGCAGAGCAGGCGCGCGGCTCGGTTCACCACCCGACTCTTTGCTTAATCCCGCATGAATGGCGAGTGTTTCCAGTTTCTGTGTACTCATGTTTCCTTCCTCCTTAGACGTTGTCGAATAACCAGGTGCTCAGATACCGTTCTCCGGTATCACAGATAATTGTCACTATGCGTTTGCCAGCATTCTCTGGACGGGCAGCTACCTGAGCCGCTACGTATACATTGGCGCCAGCCGAAATACCCGCGAGAATTCCTTCCTTTTTGGCTAGCTGGCGCGCCGCCTCTGCCGCGTGCTCAGACTTCACCTGAACGACCTCGTCAATCAAGCTCCGATCCAGCACCTCAGGCACAAACCCAGCGCCAATTCCCTGAATGCGATGTGGCCCGGGAGTTCCGCCGGACAATACCGGGGAGTCAGAAGGTTCGACCGCAATAACTTTTATAGCCTCATTAAGCTGTTTAAGTACACTGCCGACGCCTGTAACCGTTCCCCCGGTGCCCACGCCAGCTACAAAAATATCTATTGTACCATCAAGATCGCGCCAGATCTCCTGGGCTGTGGTTTGCCGGTGTGCCTCAGGATTAGCAGCATTGGCGAACTGCCGCATAAGAACCGCTCCACTACGCTTGGCTACAATCTCCTCGGCCTGCTCAACCGCACCTTTCATGCCCTGGGTACCCGGCGTAAGATTCAACTCGGCACCATATGCCGAAAGCAGCCGCCGCCGCTCAATGCTCATGGTGTCGGGCATGGTCAGAACGACTTTATACCCCTTCACGGCGCCAATGTAGGCGAGTGCAATGCCGGTGTTACCGCTGGTGGCCTCGACTATAGACCCACCAGGCTTTAACTCACCCGACTCCTCAGCTGCCTCAATCATTGCCAGACCTATTCGGTCCTTAACGCTTGCACCCGGATTTCTATTCTCCAGCTTTCCGTAGAGCTCGACACTTGATGCAGACTGGGGCGCAAAACTACGCAGCTTCACCAATGGAGTTCTTCCAATGAGTTCTGTTACCGACTCAACCGGTTTCATACCACCTCCTTAAAGCAAGGAATATACACTATTAAGCCTATGGGGTATAGGGTGTTTGTTGCATTGGTGGCAAAAATCGGCGGGGGCTACCGCAACTTGCAAGGGAAAGCGATAGCAACCTGTCACTTGTTGCGTAGATCGCCATAGCCTCAATCGCGGGCAGTGAGTATAGTTAGGGATAAATGAGCAAAGATCAAACAGCACCGTCTACAGCCGCTCGAATGTACTCCGACTTTCTATCTCTCATGCAGCGCTATCGGAGTTTTGTTCGATGGCTGTTCAGTCGAGGCTTTCCTTGGAAAGAGACCGCGAGGCAGTTCTTTCTCGTCTTTGATAGCGCACTTGGTCCAATAATAGCTGGTAGCATTATGCTCAGCCTATTGTTGACCTGGGTAAGCGGATACTACGGCCGCTATCTGGGCGCGACCCGCTATGTGAGCACCGCCACTGTGGAGGTGATCCTGCGGGCAGGATCGGTCATGCTAACCTCGACCATATACTCAGCCAAGGTGGGGACGGCAATGACGGTTGAGATTGGCTCCATGCAGATGACCGGCCAGCTAGATGCCTTAAAGCTCATGGATGTGGAGCCGTTCAAGTATCTCGTTATTCCACGAGTCGTTGCCTCGCTGCTCGTTTTACCAATATTTGTCGGAATCACGCACGGCATTGCGATCTTTAGCTCGGCGTTCCTGCTCAACTGGTGGTTTGCACTACCTATTCCCATATTCATGGACAACGCCTTCATTTTTCTGGACGCCACCGTAATTACCAGCACCATGATCCGCGCTGTGCTGATTGGTTTTTTTGTCTCGCTCAATGCATGTTGTTTTGGAACATTCTACTGCGAAAGCGCAGCGGATATGGGAGAAACAACCACCAAGGCCTTGGTACTTAATATCTTTGTGGTGTTGGTGACGGACCTGTTAGTGAGCGTTGGCCTCCGCCAAGGTGGTTTCCTTTGATTAGGTGTGGCAATGTCCATATGAGATTCCGGGACAAGCGAGTTCTCAACGGGCTCGATATAGTCATTGAGGACAACAAGGCTACGGTGATCATGGGCCGTAGCGGCATTGGCAAGTCGGTGCTCCTCAAATGCATCTGTGGCCTCTTAGCGCCGCACAAAGGCGTTATAGACATTGACGGACATAACATTGTTACTGCCTCGCCACGTCAAGCTAAGGTCATTCGCTCGGCAATTGGTATGTTACTCCAGGAGGGGGCCTTGTTCGACGGCATGACTGTGTACGAAAATATTGCGTTTCCGCTAACCTATCATCGTAAACACAGCCCTGCAGAGATTGACCGCGAGGTACGCCGCTATGCCGATATCGTCGAGATGACACCCTTTCTTGATGTGGTTCCCAGGGAGCTCTCCGGCGGCATGAAACGCAAGGCCGCTATCGCTCGCTGCATGATAACCCAACCCAGGTATCTTTTTTACGATGAACCCACCACCGGCCTTGACCCAATTAGTGCTGGCACGGTGGATACAATGATTAAGAAACTCAGCGACACGGTAAAGATTACATCGCTCATTGTTACCCATGACGTCGACCTGGCCCTATTTGCTGGTGACACGGTCGCGCTAATTGAGGATGGCCGGATAAGCGCAATAGAAGCGCGAGCCGAGTTCAAGCGGCCTGAATCTGAACTGCGAACACGCTTTATTGAACAACGTGAGATTCTGCACGAGGAGTACCATGCGAACAGGAAGTAAGACACGAGCCGCCATCTTCACGCTTATCTCGGCCGCAATTCTGGTGACACTGTATTCCATTGCCTTGAACTTTGTTTTTAGCGCCGGACCAAGCTACGAGGTAGAGTTCAATCATGCCGGTACTATTAGCCGAGGCACCGTGGTAAGCAAACTGGGAATCAAAATTGGCTCGGTCGTCAGCCTTGAGATTAATCCCAAAACCCAAACGAGCGTACTTGTAGGCATCCGACTTGACCGCAACCTCTATCTGCGTGAAGACGAGAACTTTGCGATTCTGACGCGTGGAATGTTTGGTGACCAGACTGTGGAAGTATATCCCGGCTCCGGTTCTGCCCCAATTGCCGAGCCCGGCACTCGGTTTCAGGGTGAGCCAACAATTGACCTATCCTCTATCATGGCGGATGGTGGCCGGGCGGTTCGAAATGTGAGTGAGACCTCGGAACTTCTGAATGAGCTCTTGAAACGCAACTCCGACATGGTTGAGCAAGTTGTTGCAAATCTCAGCTCGGCAAGCGCCCGAGCAGATGCGCTATTGAATAATCTTGACGATATGGTCGGTGAAGGCGAGATTGCGGCAACAATAGCAACTATTCAGCAGGCAGCTCTTGAGGTTGCTATGCTTGGAGCTCGTCTAAGCGACGACGGGTCGACCCTTGCTCGGCTTCAGGACCATACAACTGGAGATCGGATCGAGGAGATTCTTGCCAACTTGGTGGAATTGTCGGATAATTTACGTATTGCCTCCGAAGGAATACGACTGGTATTCGAGGAGATAGAAGACGAGTAAGTGATGCGTGCGTCGGGAACGGTCTTTGCCCGGTTCGCGTACAGCACTAAACTGGAGGTTGTGATGGAAGAACAGGAACAGCATCCGTTATTCTTTGGTGCACGTGGGCTTCATGGCTACAAGTTACAGGCCTCCGACGGAGAGATCGGCCATGTAGAAGATCTGTACTTTGACGAAGATCGCTGGGGCGTCCGGTACCTGGTAGTCCGCACAGGCCCTTGGCTCTTTGGGCGCTCCGTGCTCATTACTCCGCTTGCAATTACCGGGGTGTATCCAGAAAGCAAATGCGTTGCAGTCTCGCTAACCAAGGAGCAGGTCAAAAACAGTCCTGACACAGACACCGACCGCCCGATTTCCCGCCAAATTGAAAACGAGCTATTTATCTATTACGACTTCCCGGTTTACTGGGGTGGCGCTGGCCTCTGGGGCGCTCATTCTACCCCAACCGGCGCTCTTGCTGAGCACGGTGACGAGGGGATTGGCAAGGGCGATGTGGAACCAGAGAACGAGAGCAAACTCCGAAGTTGCAACGAAGTAACCGGCTACCATGTCAATGCAGTCGATGGCGAGGTTGGCAAGGTTCGGGATTTCTGGTTCGAATGCGAAACATGGCGGGTTCGATATTTGCAAATAGAACTCACCAAGACCGAGAAATCCAAACAGATACTGGCATCAACAAAGAGTGTAGACCAGGTGGTGTGGGCGGCATCTAGTGTGCAGATGAATCATGGCACCGAGAAATTCCGTTTTGCCCCAACCTACAAACCCGGTTCGGCCATTACACGTGATCTTGAACACGATATTTGCAACCACTTTGAGCTGCACCGGTACTGGGAACGTCCACCAGAGCTCTAAGCTCACCGTCATCTCGGTCCAATGAACTTTGCCCGGTCACCACAAACACCCGGTCACCACAAACAATAGAGGTTTCCATGCGTTTACTTGTTACTCATGCACAACGTCTCATCCTTGCAGTTCTCATCCTGCTGTTGCTTCCGCTTGCCGTCGGAGCGCAGTCTGTTGAAGATAGACTCGCACTCCCAATAGACTCGGCGATCCGTCATGGCCAGCTGGAGAATGGTGTCCGCTATATCATTCGCAAGAATGAAGAACCGGCTGGGCGCGCCTTTCTGCGGCTGGTCGTAAATGCTGGCTCCACACTTGAAACCGAGAACCAGCTCGGGCTGGCTCATTTTGTTGAACACATGGCGTTCAACGGTACCGAGGATTTTGAAAAAGATGAAATTATTGCCTACCTTGAGTCGCTCGGCATGCGCTTTGGGCCTGATGTCAACGCGTACACCAGCTTCGAAGAAACCGTATACATGCTCCAGCTCCCCACCGACTCCACCGAGCGCCTTGAACGCGCCTTTCATATTCTTGAAAACTGGGCCCACAAAGTAAGCTTTGACCCTGAGGAGGTGGAACGAGAGCGCGGTGTTATCCTGGAGGAGTGGCGTGTAGGACTTGGGGCTCAGACACGACTACGAGATGCCCAGTTTCCTATACTCTTTCAAGGATCCCGGTATGCTGACCGCCTTCCTATTGGAAAACCTGAGGTCTTTATGAATGCTCCGCGCGAGGAACTCCTGGCCTTTTACCGTGAGTGGTACCGCCCGGAGCTCATGTCGGTGATTGCTGTTGGAGACTTTGACAAGGACCTTGTCGAGGGATTTATCCATAAATTCTTTGGTCGTATTGAGTCTCGAGACGACGCACCTGAACGACCGGAGTTTCTGGTGCCCGAACACACCGAAACACTTTTTGCAATAGCCTCCGACCCAGAAGCTCCACGTAGTTCCGTTGCCGTCTACAATAAACGCCCCCCCAATCCAATGCAAACAAGGGCTGAGTATCGCGAGCGTCTGGCTGACATACTCTACGCCATGATGATGAATGAGCGCTTCTCCGAACTATCCCAAGCCAGCGACGCCCCATTTCTCCAGGCAAGCGCCGCCACCGGTCGGATTGTTCGCGCAGCCGATGTTCACCTCCTTCAAGCAGTAACTGACGAAGGCGGAATAACTGCGGGACTCGAGGCCATTGCGCGTGAAACACAGCGGGTGCAGATCCACGGGTTTAGTGAGGTGGAACGAGAGCTCGCAACTCGCCGCTTTGAGCGCTCAATGCGCACCGCCTACAACGAACGCGAAAGAACCCCGAGTGACCGCTTCATGGTGGAATACACATCTCATGTTCTGCACGGTGAGGCCATTCCCGGAATTCAGTACGAGTACGCGCTCACACAGGAGCTCCTGCCCGAGATTAGCCTGGAAGAGCTCAATGCTCGTGCCGAGCAGTTCCTGAGTGACCGCAATAGGGTTGTCATGGTCACGCTTCCGGAGCGCGCTGGCCTTGCCCCCCCAACTGAAGTTGAGTTGGCCTCCGCGCTGGGGCGCGCCGAGACTGCGAGCTTGACCGAGTTTAGTTTTGCTGGTTCGGACGGCCCGCTCATAGATTCAAGTCCAGAGCCGGGGGAAATCATCTCCGAAATCTATCATGAAGAGGTTGATGCTACCGAGTGGATGCTCAACAACGGAGTTCGAGTAGTCTGGAAGAATACCGAGTTCCGCAGCGACGAAGTCCAGTTCTCTGCCTTTGCAACAGGCGGCACATCTTTTGCCAACGATGACCGTGTCTTAGAAGCACGAAAACTCAAGGACATGTTCGCTCGTTCCGGTGTTGCCGAGTTTAGCCAGAGCGAGCTTGACCGACTGCTAGCGGGGAGTTCGGTACGGGTTGAGCATGTGGTGGAGTCAGTGTTTCATGGCTTGGCTGGCCGTGCATCCACAGAGGACCTTGATACCCTGTTCCAGCTCATACATCTTCAGTTCACAAAACCTCGGTTAGATGAGCAAAGCTTTGAAAACTTCATTCGTCGCGAGGAGGTCGCACTGCGCAGCCGTGCGACCCAGCCCTTTGCAGTATTCCAGGATCGCCTAACTGAACTCCTCTCGCCAGGCAGCACTCGCACGCGCCCATTCCGTGCGGAAATGCTTGGAGAACTCAACCGCCACAATGCCATAGACCTTCACCATGACCTTTACGGAAACGCGGGGGCCTTTACCTTTGTGTTTGTGGGAAACATAACTACCGGTGAATCTGCGGACTTCAAGGAGCTTGTGCTCGCCTACCTCGGCTCACTTCCAAACGAGCGGCCAGCACCAAGGTTCCATGACCGCCGCACGCCTCGACCGGAGGGCCGAGTTGAAGACGAGGTGCGCGCTGGAATTGAGGACGCAGGGCGCTTAGCGCTGGTCTACCACGGCGAGCATGACTGGTCACAGGAGCAGAACCACCTTCTGGCCAGCCTCGCCGACGTCCTACGGTTGCAGTTGCGAGACCGCGTTCGCGAGCGGGAGAGCGGCACCTACTCGGTAGGTGTACAGCGCTCTATCAGCCGCTTTCCCGAACCCGAGTACCTA
The DNA here is from genome assembly GCA_007695055.1 of Spirochaetaceae bacterium. Lineage (GTDB taxonomy): Bacteria > Spirochaetota > Spirochaetia > DSM-27196 > SLAA01 > SLAA01. The sequence continues at coordinate 28,116 of REEM01000222.1, forward strand.
CTCCTCCTGAGTTTTGGTGCCGACCCTGCACAGTTGCGCAGGCTTGCCGCAGTCGTAGAGGAAGAGACATTGGCGCTTGCCAGTTCTCCCGAAACTGCCGAGCGTTACCTCGACCGTGTCAAGGAAACACAGCGCCGTGAACACGAACAAGATCTGCGATCAAATAGCTACTGGAACTCAGCACTCGAGTTTGCGTACAAATACGAGCGTCCACTGGAGTCAATCCTTGCTATTCCAGACCTGATTGGAGCACTCACCGCCGAGAGGATTCGAGCCGCTGCAGAACAACATCTTGTGGTTGATCGCTCACTCCTTCTCATGCTCTATCCTGTCGAGGACTAAGCCTCGCTCGGACGGCGGCGATCTCGGCGCTCGTACAGAATCCCGTACAAGCAGGGAACAACAACAAGTGCGGTCAAGGTTGAGAACAAGAGGCCAAAGACAATGGTGCTCGCCATTGGCCCCCAGACTATCGACTCGCCACCAAGGCCCATTGCTATGGGTAACAGCCCGCCAATGGTGGTAAACGAGGTAAGGAGAATTGGCCGCAGCCGAGTCACCGCCCCGTCTATTACCGCCTCAGCTACCGGGGCGCCTTCTTTGCGACGCTCGTTTATGAAGGAGACTAACACAATGGTATCATTGACCGCGATTCCGGCCAGCGCAACTCCAGCATAGATGACCGTAGTAGACAGAGCTGTTCCGGACAGTATGAGATACAGAATAACCCCCACAAAGGCAAAAGGCACCGAGAGAAGGATAAGAAATGGTTGGAGGTAACTCTTAAACTGAGTGCCGAGTATCGCGTAGATAGCAAAGATTCCAACGAGAAAGACGCGGAGTATATCAAGCAGAATATTCAGTATCTCGGCAAAGCGTCCGCCCACCGCTAGTTCAACACCTTGGAAGCGCTCGGCGAGTTCGTCATCGTACAGGCTTCGAATGCTTCTGTTAATCTCTGCTAGATTCTCGTTGGTGTAGGTCTCGGCCTCAACCGTGGCCTCCCTTCGTCCATCAAGACGTCGGATACTTGAGATCCCACCGGCCTCCTCTATGCGAGCAACGCTCGAGAACGGAACCAGCAAGCCAGCCCTGTTAGGAATTCGCAACTGCACCAACTGCTCAACTCCAGACTGGGTCGCCCCCCCGTACCGAACCAACACCTCGGCCTCTTCGTTACGACTGAAAAAGCTGCCAGCCGGAACTCCGTCAAAGCTTGCACGCACGAAATTCCCAATACTCTGCTTACTCAGCCCGAATCGGGCGGCAGCGTTTTCATCTACCAAGATTCTGAGCTCCGGACTCCCTTGATCCAGATTGTCCTGAATATCAAAGACTTCCGGGAAATCGGTCAGCTGCAACCGCACCGCCTCAGTCACCTGAGCAAGCTCCTCTAACTCCTCACCAAAGAATCGAAATACAATAGGCGGGTCCTGAGGTGGCCCACTTGGAGCCTTGCGAAAGCGCACCGTCTCCGGGCCTGCTATATGAAGGGTGCTCTCCTGTATGTCACCCATGACCTCCGCAATGCTCCGTGTTCGGCCGTCATCAAGCTCGGCTAGATCGACCGTGAGCTGGGCAACGCTACTGCGAGTAACCGAACCGTCCTGACGCCCGGTGAATCCTATAGTAGAGACAACAGAGATAATCTCCCCGTCGCCAAGTCGCGGAAGCACTTCAGCCTCGAACTCCGCGACTATTTCGTCAGTGCGCTGCAGCGGCGTACCGGGAGGCATCTCAATCTCAATGAAAAACACCGAGAAATCCTCAGCGGCAAAGAGGTCCGGTGGTATGGTGCGCACCAACCCAAAGGTTCCAATCATAATCACAAACATAAGCGCCACCGTCTTGAACTTATGCCTATAGACGCGGCGAATGAACCCAGCGTAGAGCGACTGCATTTTTTCGAGCACTCGTCGCCGTGGTGGTCGGGAGCCTCCCGGCCAGTCAGCATAATGTGATGGAAGAAACACACTTGCCTCAAATGTAGATGCCACGAGTGCAATAGTGACGGTAATTGGCACGACGCGGAGAAATCGACCTATGACACCCGGCAGAAATGCTAGCGGCAGAAATGCTGCAATGGTCGTGGCGGTTGCTGCAATAATGGGAATAACAACCTGGTCTACCCCGCGGACTGCAGCGTCACGCTGCGATAGCCCTTCCGACTGCAGCCTATAGCTGTTCTCCACAATCACAATGGCGTGGTCAACAATAAGCCCAAGAACCAGTACCAGTGCGAATAAGGTGTTGCTGTTGAGTGTCTCGCCGGTCGCTTCAAGAATTATAAAGGTAACAGCAAAGGTTACCGGGATACCCAGCCCGGTCATGAGTGCGTTACGGATACCCACGAACAGGAACAAAATTACCACAAGCAAAATAAGGCCCAGCACTGCATTCGAAATCAGCACATCGAGACTGTCGCGGATTTGTACTGTTGAGTCATTGAAGAAGGCTAACTCAACCCCTGTGGGTAGATCAGATGCATAAGCGGTGGCGACCCGCCGCGCTTCATCAATAACACCAATGGAACTACCTCCCGGGATCTTCGTTATGCGCAGCGAGATTGCCGGGAGGCCATTAAAACGGGCCCCTCCGGCCTCGGAGTCATAGTCCTCACGTATCTCGGCAACATCACCGAGCAAGACCACACCTTGACCATCACTGCTAGCTGTACGGACGACGGTACGTTCGAACTCATCAAGATCGCGGATTTCACCGACGGTTCGCAGAATATAGTCGCGTGCGCCACTACTAATTGTGCCACCTGGCACCGTGACATTGCGAGAACGAACCGCTGCAACAACCTCGTCTAGTGCAAGTCCAATAGCCTCGGCTCGACTACGGTCAACCGAAATAAGCACCTTACGATCACGCGATCCGACCGGAGTGACTCCAGACACCTCGGGAACCCTGCGGAGTCGATCTCTGAGTTCAAGCGCAGAGCGGTTGAGCACCTCATACTCAGTTTCTCCGTAAAGCACAACCTCAATGACAGGAAGAAAGTCGTTGGACGAGAAGTCTTCAATTGAGGCCTGCAGTGTGCCATCCGGTAGGCTAACGTTTGAAAACCTATTTCTCACCTCCTGAAATAGCGAGTCAAACTCACGTGCACCAACCCCTTGGTCAAACTCCAGGGTTACAACCGAGACTCCTTCATCCGAGATCGAGCGCACCGTGTCCAGGCGATCAAGACCCTGCATCTCATCTTCAATGGGAATGGTGACGTTGCGCTCTACATCTGCGGCTGCTACCCCGGGGTAAGGTACCGTGATGTTGACAAAAAAGAACGGCACCTCTGAGAACTGTTCCTGTGGCAAATTCCTGAGACTGAAAAAACCCAAGACAAGAATAACTACGGTCGCAATGGTGACCAGTACAGAGTTTGATACGGAGAACCTGCCTATACTCATGAATAACTCCCGATACCTTTACTGTACATCTGCCGACGAGACCATGGATGGTCGTACCACTACCCCGTCACGCACACGAGTAAGTCCGGAGCTTACCACTCGCTCTCCCTCGCTAATCCCTTCCAGCACCAGGGCCCGATCCGCAAACTGCTCACCTAAGCGAAGCTCACGCCGCTCCACGCGGTCACTATCAGTAAGGACGTAGGCATAATTGGCGTCTCGCTGGCGGAGTATGGCAGACACAGGCAGAAGGACTCCAGCCGCGCCGTTCTCAACCTGTATCCGAACCGAGGCAGCCATTCCTACGCGAGCTCGGTCGCCGCACTCATTGCTCCACGTAACTCGCACACGATAACTGCCTGTTGCTGCATCGGCACCGGCGGCAACCGCCGACACTACCGCGCCAGTAACGGGTTCAGGGCAGGCTCGTGTCCGCACATCAGCCAGGTCGCCCCGCGACACAAGTGCGATCTCCCTTTCTCCAAGAGACAAATCAACACGGAGGCTCTCAAGATCAACCACGCGGGCAACCGGACTCCCGGCGCCAAGATAGTTGCCTGCCTCTATCTCCGGGGGACGGGATGCAACCACCCCGTCAAAAGGGGCGCGCACTGTGCGAGCCTCGAACTGTCGCCTGGCCGACTCGTAACGAGCTCCTGCACCTCCGACTGCGGCGCGGGCTCGGGACAGGTCGAGCCTACTTGCACTCCCGCGCTCAAAGAGGCGTTCAATAGCTACCGAGTCCAGTCGTGCGGTTTCCAGCTCCTCACGAGCCTGCTGCATGGCGTAGCGCTCAACCTCGTCATCAAAGCGGAGCATCACCTGCCCGGCCTTTACCGCGTCACCAAGCTCAAAGCCAAGCTCGCGTATGACACCCTGCGTCTCGGTTACCAGAAGAACCTCGCGCGCACCCGCTACAATACCAGTAGACTCCACAGTATCTATGAGGCGACCCCGCCGGGCTTCAACCACCTCCACAGCAGGTTGCATCCAGTCTCCGGCGCTATCGGTCGCCCACTCTCCGGTGGCAGCAGAGCGCCCATCCGAAGCTCCTCGGCTACAGGAAACAACAAGAAGTACAATAGCCAGAATCGGCAACACCTTCATTACATCTACCTCCGCCGGCCGAAAGATACGCTTTCCTGAGCGAACCGCATAGTCCCAATTAGGCTACAGATCCCGCCAAATAGTTGGAATGCACGCAGTCTGCCTGCCCCAGGCATGAGGCTACACTTTGTTTTCTGGGAAAAATTGTCTACCTTACAGTCCATGAGTACAGACATCATTGAGGTAAACCACCTATTCAAGACCTACAGGGATACTCGCGCGGTTGACGACTTAAGCTTTAGAATTGAAGGGCCCGGCTGCTTTGCGTTTTTGGGGCCGAACGGTGCGGGCAAGACCACGACCATGAAGGTTCTTTACGGCAAGGCAAGACCGGACTCACGTGACGAAACGCAGTTGTCAGTATTTGGCTATGACCCGCGGTCATCTGAACTGAACATTAAGGCCCTTGCCGGTGTTGCACCCCAGGATGACAACCTGGACCAAGAGTTAAATGTATTACAGAACCTCCAGATTTACTCTAAGTTCTACGGACTGGCCAGCTCCAAGGCAGCAGCCCGCATAGACTATCTGTTGGAGTTCATGGAGCTGGCTGAACGGCGCACCGCGCGAGTCCGTGAACTCTCTGGCGGCATGAAACGCAGGCTTATTATCGCACGCGCATTGCTTGGCAACCCACGGCTTCTGATACTCGACGAGCCAACAACCGGGCTCGACCCACAGGTACGGCAGCTCATCTGGGATAAGCTCCGAAGCCTGATCAAGACCGGGGTCACCATATTGCTCACCACTCACTACATGGAGGAGGCCTACCAGATTGCCGACACCATTGTCATCATGGACAAAGGCAAGAAGGTACTTGAGGGCGCGCCCCGACGCCTTCTCAGTGACAACATAGAGTCCTATGTACTGGAACTCAACCGACCTGAGCGCAAGGATGAGTTGCTGGCAATGCTGAAGCCTAACGGGCACCCTGAGATTCGGGTTGAGGACTCTGGTGAACGGGTACTCTACTACGCGGGCAACATCTCGCACCTGGAAGACCTTGGGTCACACCTGGCTCCAGACGAGTTCCTTGTGCGTCCCAGCAATCTGGAAGACCTGTTTTTACGAATCACCGGCCGGAGGCTTAACGATGCCCAGTAGCAGCGAGAACTTTCTGTCCGCACCAATAGATAGCGCCACTGCCCGCCCACGAAGCTTTGCTGGGCGAATCATGAGTGTCTGGTATCGTCATGTTCGTGTGTACAGTCGCACCCTCATTTCAAATGCACTGCCGCCATTCCTTGAGCCATTGATCTTCCTTGTTGGGATTGGAATGGGATTAGGCCAGTTTGTGGGAACCATGAACGGGCAACCCTACATACAGTACCTTGCAGCCGGACTGCTGGTGACCGCAGCAATGTTTACCGCAACCTTTGAGTGTTCCTTTGGTACCTATATTAGACTTGAGTTTGACAAGGTCTACGACGGCATGCTTGGCGCACCCATCACCGCCAACAACCTTCTGTTGGGCGAAATTGTGTGGGCAGCAACCAAAGGCTTTGTGTTTACCTTGGCCGTGTTGATTGTTGCCATGAGCGCCAGAATTCTCTCCCCGGGATGGATTCTCTTGGCCCCAGTAATTGGTTTCTTCACAGGCGCAATGTTTGCTACTCTTGGGCTGCTCATGAACGCCTTTGTGAAGAACATTAACCAGTTTAACTTTTTATTCTCGGGTCTGATCTCGCCAATGTTCTTCTTTGCCGGTGTGGTCTTCCCTATAGAGAACCTCCCGCGCGCCGCCCAACCCATAGCACTTATCCTCCCTCTCACCCATCCGGTTCGCCTCACACGCGCACTTGCTGGCGCAGGGTGGAGTCCGGAGCTGTGGTGGAGTATTCTGTATATTGTGGTCGTGACCGCGGCTTTGGGAACCGCAGCACTTAAGCTACTCAACAAGAAGCTGGTGGACTAGGCCCGGCAGAGCTGAAGGTGGCGCCGATGCCAGCTCGCCAGCGTTGGCGCCAGCTCACCGGAGTCAGCTGACGCGGCCAGCGAGCGCATCTACTGCTTGTCAGGCTTCTTCTTTGATGGCGGTTTCGTGCTCGCCTTCCCGTTGCTGGCAGAGCTTCCCTTGCTGGCCGCCTTTCCGTTGCCGGGCAGGCTCTTCCCGTTACCAGCCGGACTCTTCCCGTTGCCAGCTGCAGCACCGTCCATCTCGCCCGCCGAGGCCATGGCGTCCGCTGTCTTATTGGTAACCAGCTTGACCGACTTGAGTGCCTTGGTAGAGAGACGAACGCCAGCCGCCCGCACCCCTTTAATGAGGTAGTCCTCAATCCTGAAGACCTCTTCCAACACGCGCAACTGCGGCTTGGGCTTGTAACTTAACACGACACTCAGATCCTCACGCACCGTGAGCTTGAGAATATCAGCGCCTTCAGGAACCAGGTCGTAGGTTTTGGCGAGAATGTACTGCTCAATACGACATCGCTTTAGGTAACTCGACCCGTCTTTGTTCCGGTACACCACCGAGAACACAAGCTGCGACAGCTCGTCTTTGTCGGCTGGCCCGCAGTACAGCATTCCCTTGCCCACGAACAGTTTCTCCGGGACATCAATGACGTTGTAGGTGCCGCCAGCACGGATCACCAGCACCCGGTCATACGGCGAGGCCTCAAAAAGAACCTTGCCGCCGCTGATTCCGTGTCCCAAATAGCCCGTCTCTTCGTCATAGCGCAAACCCAGGTTTCGCTGAGCCGCCTCCCGCGCGTCAACTTTGTCAAAACGGGTAATCTCAGACTTGCGGGTAAAGGACTCTGCAAAGCCCTGGCTTAAGGTGTCGAGATAGGCAAGGGTATAGGCTCTCAGGTTTGAAAGATGTTCCTTAATCTCAGCAAGCCTATCCTTAATCTCACGCATCTCGCGCTTGGCTTTGTTAATGTCGTAAAGCGATATACGCCTGATAGCAATCTTCAACAGTCGCTCGATATCCTCCTCGGTTACCGTGCGCTTAATCTGAGACTGAAACGGCTTGAGCCCGTCGAACACGGCCTGCGTGACTGCATCGCTGGTCGTCTGTTCTTCAATGTCTTTGTAGATGCGCTCCTCAATGAAGATCTGCTCCAAGGTTCGCGCATGGAGTCGATCCCGCAATCTACCTTGCTCAATTTCAAGTTCACGTTTGAGGATCTCGGTAAGCCGCCCAGCCTGGTACTGTATGACATCGGTGACCGTAAGCGAGACCGGAGCTCGGTCACGAATGACGAGCAGGTTCACCGAGATAGCATACTCGCAGTCGGTGAAGGCATAGAGCGCATCCACAACCTCTTGCGTGTGAACACCACGAGCGAGCTTAATCTCAATCTCTACGTTTTCGGTTGTGAAGTCCGAGATCGAGGCAATTTTGATCTTGTTCTTGCGAGCCGCCGCCTCAATAGACGCTATGAGGCTCTCGGTCGTTGAACCAAAGGGCAGTTCCCGAATTACGAGTCTTTTGGCATCCGAGGTATCCAGACGGGCCCGCACCAATACCTTTCCCTGCCCGTCCTCGTATCCGGAGACATCAAGCAAACCACCACCCGGGAAGTCCGGATACAAGGTGAAGGAATCACCACGAACCGCGGCCTTCATGGCCTGAATCGTTTCCAGCAGGTTGTGCGGCAGGATCTTGGTGGACATTCCAACCGCAATGCCCTCGGCCCCCAGTAACAACACGTACGGCAGCTTGGAGGGGAACACCAACGGTTCCCTGTTACGGCCGTCATAAGAGGGCTCAAACTCGGTGAGTTCTGGGTTGTACAAGGTCTCCTTGGCGAAGGGAAGCACCCGACACTCAATGTAACGCGCTGCTGAGGCGTCGTCCCCGGTTGCTATATTGCCAAAGTTCCCCTGCTTATCAATAAGCAGCTCTTTGTTTGCCAGTACCACCAAGGCAGAGTAGATAGATGCATCACCATGGGGGTGATACTTCATGCAGTGACCGACAACATTGGCTACCTTGTGGAACTTGCCGTCGTCCATGTCAAACAGCGAATGCAAAATACGCCGTTGCACCGGCTTGAGACCGTCGCCCAGGTCCGGTATCGCCCGGTCTTTGATGACGTAGGATGCGTACTCAAGAAAGTTGTGTTCAAAGAGTGAAGTTACATAAGCCACGAATTCTATCTCCGTTAGCGGCCCTTAGATCAAGTTGTCCATGATAAAGTTGCGCCGGTCGGGGGTGTTCTTTCCCATGAAAAAGGTCAGTGTGTCGTGAATGCCCTTGAGCGCCTTTATGCTCACCCGGACCAGTCTGATATCGTCCCCAATGAACTGACCAAACTCTTTTGGTGATATCTCTCCCAGCCCCTTAAAGCGCGTGATCTCAGGATTCGATATCTGTTCCAACGCCTCATCGCGCTCCTTAGGAGAATAACAGTAACGTGTCACCTGCTTGTTCCGAACCCGAAACAAAGGCGTTTCCAGAATGTAGACCCGGTTTGCCACTACCAGATCCTCAAAGTAGTTCAGGAAAAAGGTCAAGAGCAGGTTCCGAATATGGAACCCGTCGTGATCGGCATCGGTTGCAATAACAATGCGACCGTAGCGCAGACCTTCTACATCGTCCTCAATTCCAAGCGCCATCATCATGTTGTAGAGCTCTTCGTTCTTGTAGATCTCGGCCCTTTTCTTGCCGTACACGTTCTGAGGCTTGCCGCGCAATGAGAAAATTGCTTGCGTATAGACGTCGCGCGCTGAGACCATGGAACCGGAAGCAGACTGGCCCTCGGTAATGAAAATAGTGCTGTTCTCACCCTTAGGCCCGTCATCCAAATGGAATTTACAGTCACGCAGATTAGGGATCTTCAGAGCAATTTTCTTGGCAGCCTCGCGTGCCTCTTTGCGCACAGCCGTCAGTTCTTTGCGCAGCCTCTCGTTGTGCGCAATTTTTGTTGACAGGCGCGTTGCCGCGGTTTTGTTCTTGTGCAGAAAATCTACAATAGCGGTACGCACCTCGTTCACAATTGGCGTCCGCACCTCAGTATTGCCAAGCTTATTCTTGGTCTGGCTTTCAAAAATCGGATTCTGCAGTTTCACCGCAATTGCACCAGCTATACCTTCCCGCACATCAAGCCCGGAGTAGTTCTTCTGGAAGAACTCATTCACGCCCTTGAGGATACCTTCACGAAAGGCACTCTGATGAGTGCCCCCGTCACTGGTGAACTGCCCGTTCACAAATGAGAAGTAGGTCTCACCGTAGTTCTCGGTGTGCGTAAATGAGAACTCAAGGTGCTTGCCTTTGTAGTGCGCTATGTCGTACATCCGGTCGGTACCGATCTCAGCCTCGAGCAAATCATACAGACCACGCTCAGACTTATAGATGGATCCGTCAAACTTTATGGTTAGCCCGGCATTGAGGTATGCATAGTTCCACAGCCGTTGCTCAATGAACTCACGGTTAAACTCAAACTCTCCAAAAATTTCCGGGTCGGGCCAGAATTCGACATAGGTTCCATTCTTGTGTTTTGAGGAAGCACCCTGCTTCTGCGAGACGAGGTTGCCCCGCTGAAATATAGCCTCACTAAACTTGCCGTCACGAAACGCCACAACCCGGAAATGCTCTGAAAGGGCGTTAACGGCTTTGGTCCCCACCCCATTGAGCCCAACGCTGAACTGAAAGACCTCGTCGTTATACTTAGCTCCGGTATTAATGACCGACACACACTCTACCACCTTGCCTAGAGGGATACCCCGTCCATAGTCACGCACCGTAACTAGGTTATCCTTAAACTTAACCTCGACGCTCGAGCCATGGCCCATGATGAACTCGTCGATACTGTTATCAAGCACTTCTTTCAGCAGGATGTAGATTCCATCGTCAAGATTGCTACCGTCACCCAGTCGCCCAATGTACATACCGGTACGCAGCCGGATGTGCTCCAGTGAACTGAGTGTCTTGATCTTGCTTTCGTCGTATTCATTGCCACCTGCAGCAGCGCCTGAGCGCTTAGCGCGAGGGGTCGGTTTTGTTGGTGTTTTCGCCATAGGTGTCATGTACTATATATCGAAGTATTCCACAGAAAGTAAAGGGGCATAATACAAGGAAGGTGCCAGCCTTTCAGCTGGCACCGTATACTAGTTGGTTGGAACCGGCAGCTCTTCCTGCTTAGGCTTGCTCGCCTTCCCTTGAAAGTGAATCTTGCCCTTGCGCATAGTCACCACAATGTTGTTGCCTTCATCAAAGCGCCCACGCAGAAGCTCGGTGGAAAGCGGGTCTTCAATCTCACGTTGAATTACGCGTCGCAGTGGCCGTGCACCATACTTCACGTCATAACCGGTCTCTATCAGGTAGTCCTTGACCGACTTCTTGACCTCAAGCGTTATGTCTTTGTCAGCAAGTCGTTTCTGAACATCGCCAAGGAGAATCTCAAGAATGCTGGCGATCTGGGCCATTGCAAGACTATGGAACACCACGATCTCGTCAATTCTGTTGATAAACTCGGGACGGAACATGCGCTTAAGCTCATTCATAGCCGAGCTCTTGATCTCGTTATACTCAAGCAACTCACGTCCGGTCTGAAAACCTACCATGGACTCGCGTGATATCTCCCGAGCCCCAGCGTTTGAGGTCATGATTAGAATGGTGTTGCGAAAGCTCACCGTATGACCAAGGTTGTCCTGCAACTCACCTTCCTCCAACACCTGAAGCAGGATATTGAACACATCTGGGTGCGCTTTCTCGATTTCGTCTAGCAGAATAACGCTGTAGGGCTTGCGCCGAATCTTCTCAGTAAGTAAGCCACCTTCGTCGTAGCCGACATATCCTGGAGGCGCACCTACCAGCCGGGATACATTGTGCTTCTCCATAAAATCCGACATGTCAAGGCGCACGAGGTTCTGAGGGCTTCCAAACATGAACTCAGCCAAGGTCTTAGCCAGCAGCGTTTTTCCAACACCGGTGGGCCCGAGAAAGATGAAGGAACCAAGCGGCCGTTCCGGTGCACTGAGACCGGTACGTGATCTGCGAATAGCCGAGGCGACCGCCGCAATTGCCTCATCTTGGCTAATGACGGTTCGGTGTAGTTCATCTTCAATCTGTAGTAGCTTATCACTTTCGCTCTGTGCCAAACGAGCCAGCGGGATTCCGGTTATGTCGGACAGCACATACTGTATATCCTCACCGTCAACAACATTTTGTTCGGTCTTGAGCGTCACTTTCCACTGACTCTTGACCTCTTCCATCTTCTCCTTCAGCTGATTTACTTCGTCACGGATTGCCGCGGCGCGTTCGTAGTTTTGGGAGTTGACTAAGGCTAACTTTTCGGCGTTAAGCTTCTCTATCTGGGATTCAATATCTGCCAACTCAGTAGGGCGCACACTGTTATTAATGCGCTTACGTGCACCCGCTTCATCAAGCAAGTCTATGGCCTTGTCCGGCAAAAAGCGGTCAGCAACATAACGCCGGGACAGCATAGCTGAAAGTTCAAGTGCTCCCGGGGTGTAGGACACATTATGAAAATCCTCGTAGCGTGTTTTAATTCCACGCAGGATCTCCAGGGTTTCCTCCACTGATGGTTCCTCTACATGAATACTCTGGAAGCGACGCTCAAGCGCGGCATCTTTTTCCACGTATTTCTTGTACTCATTGAGAGTTGTGGCACCTATGCACTGCATCTCGCCCCGTGAAAGAGCTGGCTTGAGCATGTTTGAGGCATCAACCGCGCCTTCTGCTCCACCAGCGCCAATAATTGTATGGAGTTCATCAATGAAGATAATTACGTTACCAGCGGCAACAATTTCCTTCATTACTCGCTTGAGTCGTTCTTCAAACTCACCGCGGTACTTGGTACCGGCAATAAGGGAGGCCAAGTCGAGCGTCATGACTCGTTTGCCAAGCAACACATCTGGAGCGGTGTTGTCTACAATACTCTGTGCAAGCCCCTCCACAATGGCGGTCTTACCCACTCCTGGTTCACCAATCAGCACCGGATTATTCTTGGTGCGGCGCGCGAGGATTTGTATTACACGTGCGATCTCGCGGTCACGACCCACAACCGGATCAAGCTTCCCATCACGAGCATACTGAGTGAGATCACGCGAGAACTCGTCGAGGGTTGGGGTTGTTTTCTTCTGTTGTTGACCCTGCCCTGGCTTTCGTTGTTTAGCTCCGGTGGGGGGCGCACCTGCCGTCTGTGCTTGCGCATGCGGTTCTGAACCTTGAGAGCCTGAGGTGCTTCCCGAGAGCTCGGCAATGACGTCTCGTAACATTTCAATGGTTATGTCTAACTTGCCAATATACTTAGCCGTCTCACCATCGCTTTCTCTTCCACACGCAAGAAGCAGGTGTTCTGTTCCAATGTACTCATGGCCAAGGTTTCGCGCTTCTTCTGCCGAGTCCTCAAGTACCTTTCGACCTCGCGGTGACGGCGGAACGTCGCCCAAAATGAAACCACCACGCTTACGCGGAATTGAGTTCTCAATCTCAAGAATCATCTTCTGTGGATCTATGCTCACCTTTTCAAGTGCTTTAAATCCCAGCCCGCCGCCCTCTTTGAGGAGCGCCAGTATGATATGTTCAGGCAGAAGCTGGTCCGAATGGAACCGCTTGGCCTCATCTTGCGCGAGGATTGTCAGAACCTTTTGTGCCCGTTGCGTTAAACCTTTAAACATTGATCAATCCTCCTCGGCAAAGTCAAACTCGGTCTAGCGTTTCTCTGACCAGTTTAGCCCGCCGCTTGTTTACCTCTTCATCATCTATGTCCGATGTATCGGCTTCGGAAATCAACCTTATTACATGCGACCTCTGTCCAATAAAGAACAACTTAGTCACATCCTTAAGCGAAATCCGTGACGACAGACCGGCGGCTACCCCAAACCGTATCAAGGAGAGCAGCTCAAAGAGCTCTTCATCGGAAAGCTCCTTGACACCGGATAGCCGTGCAAGAGCCGCCTTCACGGCTTTATTAACCTCCTCGGAGCGTTCCCCAAGCAGGCGTTCTCTTGCTTTCCTTTCATAATGTACCAACATGACTAGGCAATCTTCAAGTCGATCAATCAATGATCGTTCGGAAAGTCCCAAAGTTACCCTGTTTGACAACAAAAACATCGCCGCACGTGATCTTCCGTCGGCATCGGGGAACCGTTTGAGGCCAACCTCGGCCGGAAAGTTCGCTTCCACCACCTCTGCTAGCTCTCCCAACTCGGTGAGTGCCGGAAGATGCAACATAGCCGAAACCCGCATGGCGGTGCCGCTATTTGCTATTTCGCTACTGAGGTAGCCCCAACGAAGCGAAACCGCGTAACCAAGCTGGTCTTCGAGCTCCCCGTCCAAGCGATCAGCCGCTTCATAGGCCGCCTCAAGACAATTCCCGGACTGGAATGAGACAATTCTGACATGATCTTGTTCGTTCAGCACAAGAGCCAAACCTTCGTCACTGCTTATGTAGACCGAGGAGTCTGGGAAAGCGGCTGCCGGACTCGACAGCAGGTTCCGCTCAACAAATACACGCCTTTCAAGGGCTGCGACTCCACCGAGACTCGGTGCTCGAAAAACTGTTGGTGATGCCTCAACAGCCCGCTCGACCTTGCGCCGCACCTCGGCCGACTCTTCCGGTGTCAAGGAGGCCGGAAAAGGGTATCCGTCAATATTTCGTGACAATCGCACGCGCGATGACACCACGACATCCTCATCCGGGCCAGAACCGCTGAACCAACTGTCTACTTGGGGTTCACCGCTTGGAATAATCACTCCGGTGGCTCCACGGAAGGCTCCTTCATTGAACCAACCTCATCAAATCGTCTGAGTCGATCGCGGAGAAAGGCCGCTTCTTCATAGTCCTCGTCCGCAAGCGCTGCATCAAGTTCTCCTTGTATTCGAGGTTTGTCAAAGAATATTGACTTATATGGAGCAAGACGTCGAGGTATACGCCCTTGGTGTGCAGGCTCGGGGACGGAACGCGACAAAGCGCCAGCAATTTGACGTTCAAAAACTTCGTAACACTCGGGACAGCCAGCACGTCCGGTACGCCGCAGGTCGTCGTAGCTTCTCATGCATCCGGGACAGATCAAACGGGTCTCGGTGTCATCTCCGACTGCCGTTCCGCGCAACAGGACCGAGTACAACTCCCCGGGGGTATAGGCAGCATCACGGCGCGAGATTCCAAGTTCGGCGGCACAACTCTTGCACAGATGTATTTCCTGGGCTTCCGATCCGGCGCTCAGGTGAACCTTCACATCAGCACGAGCTGCACCACAACTACGACATTTCATGAACTCCTCCGTAGAGACAGTGTAGCGGATCTTGCAAAAGAATTCATTCGTTCGACAGCATCTAATGGCGCCGAATGACCTCAATGGGACGAATAGCACCGGCACGGCGCGCCGGAAAGTACGACGCAAGCGTGGAGAGGAGAATCGTTAGCACCGCAGCCAGAATCAGTTCGGCTGGCTGCAGAACTATGGGAATTTCCTCAAGATAGAACTCGGCAGTCAGGAGTTCTACTGAACCAAAGCTCCGCCCGACAAATGGCGCAGCTAAAAAGCCAGTTGCGTACAAGACTCCGTTGACCGCCTGTTCAATAAGGCGAAGCACCGTGTTGATGTTGACCGCGGCCAGAATTCCAATTGCCATTCCGAGTATCGCTCCGAATACTCCGGAAACAAATCCCGCAAACAAAAATATCAATATGATCCCACGTGGTGATGCGCCGGTGCTTTTTAGGATTGCAATCTCATGTTCTTTTTCCAGCACCATTAACACAAGTGCCGACGAAACATTCACCGCCGCTACACAGACAATGAGAAACATAATAAAAATCAAAAGGTTCTTGGTCGTCTGAAAAGAGATGTAGCGCGACTGCTCAAGCTGGTACCAACTGAATACCCGCACACCGGCACCTAAACGGCTTCTGATCTCACTCAGGGCGGTGCTGCTTGCGCTTTCTGTTTCGAACCCCATCAACGAGGAGACCCCATGGAAGACCGCGTTTGGGCTATACAGGGGATTCTGTATTGCAAAGGGCTCCTCAACTTTCACACCTAAGATCTGGTTTGCTACCCCCTCGGACAGGAGTGCGAGTCCACGTTCAAAGGGAATAAAGACCCACAACCGATCAAGCTCTTGATACCCTGTTGCAACAATTCCTTTTACAACGAAGCTTGCCGGGCGAGGCAGAAAGCCGCCCGAGGGACTCGGCCGAACGGTTACAATGCGGACATTATCCCCTACCGACAAGTCAAAGCGCGAAGCCAGGTCAACCCCAATGACAATAGAGTTCGCCTCTTGAAGATCAAAGGCTCCCTCACGCACCTCGACGTACTCGGCAAATCCAAGGTCTTCACTATACAACTCTGGTGAAACCGCGCGCACCGTAACTCCGGAGCGCCCTGCAGGAGTCTGTAGTAAGCCCAAGCCCTGCCGCTCCACCGAAATAGTCGTCACCCCCGGAACATCCAAGGCCACACGCCGCAGCTCATGAATCTCGGCGCTGCTCAAGCGTGAGGACAAAAGCACCTGCCCGTGGTATGTGCCGGTCTCAATAAACCGCGCGGTTATGCCTGCAATCATGCCGTCGGCAACCTGAAGCACCACAACCAGCGGCACTAAACTCAGCGCCACAATCAGGACGGCAGACCGAATCCGGGCACCCTTGCCAAGACCAACGCCAAAGAGATAGCGCATTGCAATAAGCAGAGAAGCAGCAACTCTCATGCGGTGTACAAACTACCTTGCTCAAGATGGAATCGCCGGTCACCCGACGCTGCTATACCTGCATCATGAGTAACCATGATCAGGGTCTTTCCGAATTTTCGCACCAGTTCAAAAAGGGTGTCTTGCACTGCACGACTGTTACGCTCATCTAGATTGCCGGTAGGTTCATCTGCAAGTACGATGTCGGGGTCATTCATGAGGGCGCGAGCCAAAGCAATGCGTTGGCGTTCACCACCCGAGAGCTGGGTTGGATAGTGTTCGGCGCGCGCGCTCAATCCAACCTGATCCAACAGATGTGATGCTCGTTCGCGTGCTGCAGCACGCGTGAGGCCCGCCATATAACCCGGCAAGAGAATATTCTCTAGTGCGTTGAAGTCCTTAAGAAGATAATGGAACTGAAAAACCAGCCCAACCACCCGCCGTCGATACTCGGTGAGCCCTTCCTCGTCGAGGGCTTGCACCTCATAGCCTGCAACATCAACCGAGCCTGAACTTGGTGTCTCAAGACCCCCAATGATGTTCAGCAACGTAGTTTTTCCGCAGCCACTTTCGCCTGTTATAACGGTCACGAGTTTCTCGGGCAGTTTGAGATCTATGGAGTTAAGAATGACCAGTTCTTCACTACCCGAGAGAAAGCGCTTAGCTACGCCCTTGAGTTCAACCAGACTCTCGTTTCGCTTGGTTGATTCTTGTTCCTGTGAGTTCTGAGCCATGCCTAACAAACCGTCCTTACACTACTCTGGTACCCGCGGCCTGCTGTGGTGCCGCACATCTGTCTGTTACTCATCTCTAAGCACCTCAGCTGGCTTAATCCAGGCTGCCCGAAGCGAGGCAAAATACCCAGCCGATGCAGCTGAGGCTACCGCGGCAAGAAAGACACCAAGCACCTCGCTAAACAGCATGTGACTCGGCACTTCCATGATATAGAAGTGCTCCGGTGAGAAAAAGGGAACTGGTGACGCACCGCCACCTCCCACAAGAGATACTACCACGGCGAGTCCCCCAAGAGCGAGTTCTGCCGCCGCAAATACACCGTTGATGTTCTGCGAAATGAACAGACCCAGGGCGGTTCCAATGAACGCACCGAGAACTCCAATCATGAGGCCCTCAACAACAAACACCAGTTGCACTGCCTGTGGTGGCGCACCCAATGCCTTGAGTACCGCAATCTCCTCCGAGCGTTCCACAACACTGCGCCGAAGCGCCTGATAGATATTGACTGCAACCACCAGGAAGATGAGCCCAATAAGAAACATCAGCACCGTCTTCTCTACCCGCAATGCTCCAAAAATGGCCCGATTAAAGTCGCGCCAGGACAACACCTGTGCAGTATTGAGTTCCAGGTACTCGGCAATCTGTTCACGCATCCGGATATCATTAAAGCGGTCGTTAAGCTTGATGCCCCATGTCAGATCATCCCCGGCGCCAAACATTGACTCAGCCTCCTGCAGCGAGATAAACCCCCATGAGCGGTCATACTCCAGGAAGCCACTGTAGAAAACGCCACGCACCTGAAACTCAACCTCTCGAGGGTTGCGCAATGCAGCATCACCCGAACCCAGATCTAGAAAGGTGACGGTATCTCCTACACGAACTCCAAGATGGCGAGCGAGCTGTGAACCAATGACTAAGGAGCCATGCGATGCCAAAGAGAACTCGCCTGAGACCATCTCTATGCGCTCCGCGATGCCAGGGTCAAGATCAAGCACATCTACCGGCACACCCCGAAGGACAACAGCCTGCGGCTCCTCAAAGAAACCGCGTGCTATGGTCTGCAGTTCGATAAAGGGCAGCACGGTACGAACCCCACTCCGACGACTGAGGTCCAGCGGAGATGCATTACTCTGCAGTTCGCTAGCCGATATGCGCAGGTGATAGGAGTTGATCTCAAGAATGTCCTCAATGGTGTCAAGTTGAAAGCCGTTCATGACAGCAAGCACCGCAGTTAAGGTCATTACTCCAACTGCAATGCCACTCACCGAGAGGATTGAGGCAGTGTAGCCCTTTTCTCGCCGTCGAGTGCGAAAGTGCCGCTGTGCAATAAAAAACATCCAGGCCCCGCGGGGTGCTCGTCCTTGAGAGGGGGACCCTTGTCTACTTCCGAATCTAATCACTCAAACTCCCGGGTGCGAACGACCTGTCCATTCTGGAGGACTTCCTCCCGTAGACGCCGGTCGTCACGGTAGTAAGAACGCAGCACCTCGGCACTGTCACGATAGAGCACATCGATATACTCATGTGCATTGGTGTAGCGCCGCTCTCGCTGAAGCTGGCCATTACGCAGATACTGCACTCTCTGCAACTCACCGTCTTCATCGTAGTCGAATAGTTCCTGCAAAGCAGCCGAACGCCCACGGCCCCTGCGTTCAAGCAGCAGCCCATTGGCATAGCTGTAGGCGAAGCCACGCTCGAAAACTCCAGCATGATACTCAGCTTCCTCAAGGATATCGCCACCGGCGGTATATATCCGGACGATCTCTCGGTCACGTTCGTGATCAATCTCACGAATGGTAGAAGCAAAGCTATCTGCTGAGGAGTCATATACATAGTAGGTACTCACAGCACGCGCACCTGCACGGTACTCCACCTCATCCACGGTGCGTCCATACTCATCATATCGTACCCTGATATCTCCATGGAGCCCTTCGTGATACTCCTCAAGCAAGCGCCCTTCGAGCACTGAATAGTAGGCGTTGCGCGTCATCCCTGCACTGTCGACCATCCGCACCGCCCTGAGTTCTCTTCCTGGCCCATAGTGAAACTCATCCCTACGCGCCAACTCACCGGCAGCGTCAAAGATTACCATCTCCACAAGCACTTTTCCACGATATCGATACTCTCTCCTCTCTACAAGCGTGCCTTCCGAAAACAGCTCCTCCGAGATAAACCGTTCTTCCGCATCAAGCAGGCGTACCGCAACAAGGTCACCGTTGCTAAACTCTTCTTCTCTGAGAGTGCCTGCTGGCCCGGGCAGTCGCCGAGTTTCCCGAATGAGTTCACCATGCTCAAAAAAGCGCTCAGACTTGGCCTCGCCGTTTCTTACTAGCTGAATTACAAAGCGATGTTGGTCGCGCTCACCCGGAGCAATAGGCTCAAGCCGCATTCCCGCAGCATTACTCCGAAAGAGTTCCTGTGCGGTGATCGTAACAGGAAAAAAAAGGCCAAGAAGAAGCCAAAATGCAATAATGCCAATAGAGGAGTATCTCATGTGGCGGGGTAGAGCGCGGCGCCGTGTTCCCTCGCGGCGCCGTGTTCCCAAGTCAGACCTGTTCACCGCTGCTCCAGAAGGTCGGCTATGTAACGCTCTGAGTCGAATGGAATAAGGTCCCCGTAGCCCTCGCCGTTCCCAAGAAAGGCGCACGGGATTCCAAGCTCTTGAGCAATAGGCACGAGCACACCACCGCGCGAGCTTGAGTCGTACTTGGCCAACACCACTGCGTCGAGACCAACCGCCTCATGAAAGGTTTCGGCTTGTCGCAGTCCGTTCTGACCCGTGGTTCCGTCAATGACAAGGATCTTCCGGTATCGCGACTCATCACAAGCACGACGGATAATCTTGTCAATTTTTCCAAGCTCCGCTACCAGATTCGCCCGGTTGTGCATACGGCCAGCTGTATCTGCAATAACGAGGTCGTCGCCACGTGCAGAAGCGCTGCTTATAGCGTCGTACACAACTGCAGCCGGGTCGGCGCCGCTGCCCTGCTTAACAACGCGGAGACCAAGACGTTCACCATGAAGGCTTAGTTGTTCCACAGCAGCGGCGCGGAAGGTGTCGGCTGCAGCCAGGACGACTCCAGAAAGATCATAGTGAGACGAATAATGAGAGGCCATCTTGGCAATGGTGGTTGTCTTCCCAACACCATTCACGCCGAGTACCAAGCGCACATTGAGCTCACCAGGAACCGGCTCCAGGGCAGTCTCTTTGAGCACCGGCAGCAGCTGTTCCTTGAGGGCCTCAAGCAATATCGCCGGTTCTCTCAGTCGAGTTCCATAGCGGCCGCTGCGCAAGGCAGTAACCAGCTCCATGGCAGTTCGTGCGCCAATATCCGACGCCGTAAGCCGGTCCTCCAGCTCCTCAAAGAACTCTTCGTTGTCACCCTTAAACCCAAGCAGCTCCGTGAGCCGCGCACCTAAGCTTTTCTTTACCGCCATCGTCGCTCCGTTTTTGGTCATCGTGTGTGTGAGGCCTGCGCCGCGCGAACGTACCGGCCCAGTTGAATTGCCGATGTCACGAACAGACCGGTAGATACAGCAACACCGCCCCAAGTTGCATAATACGCTATGTCCCGCTGGCGTCGCAAACGGTCGGCTTCAGAGTCACTCAGTCCGGGAGCTCGGCCGCCGTCGGGCGGCACCATGGTAGAAAGATTCTCATAAATGCCGTTACTCAGAAGGGCTACCGGTACAGAGAGTACAAAGAGCCCGAACGCCGTATAGAAGGAGTTACGCCGGCGCTCAATAAGCCCTCCCTCACCACCACGGTCAATCTCCAGATCTCGTTGAACTTCATTTGGCGTTGCTGCTCCAAGAATGAGTTGGGATCGGTAAAACCCATCCCGAAGCAACACAATGTGCTCGTTGCTCTCACCTAGTTCCACCCGTAGCGGGGTGCGGCCGATCCAGACCGAGTCACTGTAGACATCCGCACCGGAGGGCATAGACTCCACAATTATGGCCCGGGTTTCCTCCGGTTCAGGCTCAAACACCATCTCAGCCCGCGCTCGTGGCGCCAAGCTCAAAGTCCTTGTTTGCACAGGCAGGTTGCGTCCTTCTATCCGAACCTCGTGAAGCCCCGGCGGCACAAACCTTTGTTCCACCTCTCCATAGCCAAGAAGCTCGTCATTAAGAAACACTGCCACATCTCCACGGCCTGGAGACACCCGTACCCGAGCTACCTCCCGTCCCAGAAGCAGCGCCCCTAGATCATCCTCGAGCTCGTGAAGAAGCGAGGCTAGCTCCTCCGGCAGCGCAGTTAAAGTCACACGCCCGAGATCACGTCCCAGTGCCTCGGAATACAGGGCCACCTCCAGATGCAGGTACTCGCCAATGGTTGTAAGTGAACCGTACACTAAAGCGTCCAACCCCTCTTCACGCACGATCCTCGCGGGGCGGGCGGAAGAGGCAAGAACACCGGCAGCCTTGTTCACCAGTTCAATTCCGCCCTCCTGCGGAAACTCGAGCCGACCGGGGTCGTAACGCATGATCCGCGCTAACTCCATCTCCGCTGTTCGCACCTGCGCAGCAAGCGACGCCTGGCGCTCCTCGCGCTCACGCCGACTCAAACGTGCAAATACCACCGCATCACGTTGATCCCGCAGTTCCTTCAGCTGGCGGCCCGCATCACGCTGCGCCGCCTTCACCGTTTTTTCGGACATAGCCGCGCGCTCCTCTTCCTGGTACACGCGCCGCTCGAGCTCCGAGAAGTCGTTCATAAGCAGCAGGGGAATGCCGGTTGCAAGATGTCGGTACTCGCTACCAAGTTCCTCTGCATCAAAGGCCAGGCTTGCAAACCCAAGACGCCATAGTTCACCCGCATCCTCTGGAAGAAGTGCCTCGACCTCTCGCGGGGCCTTGTCCACCGCTGTTAGTGGAGCAACACACATGATGAGGAGCAGAGGTATGAATACGAGTTGTGGAAGATGGTGACTCTTAGGAGACCTCATACTTCATTGCCTTCTCTACCGCGGAGGTGACTCGCTCGGAATGAAAGGGTTTCACTATGAAGTCACGGGCACCAAGCTGAATTGCACGAAGAATCATGTCCTGCTCACCCATTGAGCTGCACATGATCACTCGAGCGCGCGGGTCGAACCGGATAATTCGCTCGAGCGCGGCGATTCCGTCCATAACCGGCATGGCGATATCAAGCAGTACAACATCCGGTTTCCGTACAACGTACTGGATAAGACCGTCACGGCCGTCCTGAGCCTCACCTACCACCATGTGACCGCCGGTCTCAAGAACCTCGCGAAGGAGTGTGCGCATAAAGGGGAGGTCGTCGACGACGAGCACCTGTATAGACATACCTACACGCTCCTTACATAGCGTCCCGATTATTTCGCAAATACGCCGTTATGAACTCATCAATCTCACCGTCCATCACAGCTTGCACGTTTCCGGTTTCAACCTTGGTGCGATGATCCTTGACCATAGTATAGGGTTGAAAGACGTAGGAGCGTATTTGGTTACCCCACCCAATATCCCGTTTCTCATCAGCCTTTGCGGCGTTCTCTTTGTCGCGCTCGGCACGATAATGGTCGTAAAGCCGGGAACGCAGCATTTTCATGGCCGTGTCACGGTTTTTGTGCTGACTGCGCTCGTTCTGGCACTGAACCACGATACCGGTCGCAAGGTGCGTCAGCCGGATTGCTGAGTCGGTCTTGTTCACATGCTGACCACCGGCGCCGCTTGCTCGGTAGGTGTCAACGCGGAGATCCTCGGGACGGATTTCTACATCGATATCGTCTTCTATAACTGGAGAGGCATACACAGACGCAAAGGAGGTGTGTCTCCGGCCTCCTGAATCAAAGGGCGATATTCGAACTAAACGGTGAATGCCGGTCTCACAGCGCAAATAGCCATAGGCATTCTCACCCTTGACCTCGATCGTGACAGATTTAATGCCGCCCTCGGCCTCTTGCAGATCAAGAATAGTCGTGGCGAAGTTATTGCGCTCCATCCAGCGGCTGTACATACGGAGCAACATACTGACCCAGTCACATGCCTCGGTTCCGCCAGCACCGGAGTGTATGGTAAGAAAGGCCGGTGATGCGTCAAGCTCATCTTGGAAGTACTCGCGCACCATGAGCTTATCAAAGCGGTCACGGATACTCTTGAGCCCTTCCTCAATCTCGCGTGCAACAGTCTCATCATCTTCCTCAATGCCGAGGGTCTGGAGGGCCACAAGATCCTCAATTTCATCTTTGAGTTGCGTCCACGGTTCAATTCGATTCTTGTACCTGGTGAGTTCGCTGAGAGTTTTTTCGGCCGCGTTACGGTCGTTCCAGAACTCAGGTTCACCAGTTTTTGTTTCTAAATCCTTAATGAGGGCAGCTACCCGTTCGGGGTCAAAGCCCCCTCCAAATATCAAGGATTTCCGACTTCAGTTCTGCAATTTTATCACCAAGATCCGCAAGCATGCTGCCTCCACACAATCTTTACAAGCGCACCTATGCGGTAGCGCATCCTAAAGGCCGAGTATAACCGATCGTCTTAACTATTTCCAGGCGAACAGGTACCGGCAGGGCCGCCAGCCTAATGCGTGAGTATTTTCAAGAAATGGGCATTATAGACAGAGGCGCCGAACGCCGATTATAGTACGTATAATGAGAAGCCGAAGCACACATGACCGGTCAAGTGGCGGGGCGGCAGTATGGCTGCCGGTTCTGTTGAGCGCTGTTTTGATCCTCTCCCCCTTTCCAGGAGCCCTACCCGTACTGGGCGCGCAAACTGCCAGTTCCGAGGCATCAACTGTCCGCAGCCCCTCACGGGTTCGTGCCGCCGAGCTTGACGGTGAGGTGCTGGTCACCTGGCGGGATGCGGCCGGATATGAAGGTGCCTACCGGATTTGGCGTTCCGCATCCGCCTTTGAGGCCGGTGCTTTTGAGGAGTCGTCCGACCTCTTTCTTGCCGGTACCGTGTCTTCCGGTATCGAGTCACTTACTGATCGACCGGCAGTACCGGGTGCCTATTACTACGCAGTGACAACAGACATAGAAACGCCGTATCTCATTGAACAACGGAACTATCTTCCTCGGCCAGTACGTGTGGTCATGACGGCTGAGCAGGCTGAGGAGCCTGCACGCGTTAGATCACTTTCGGTTGAGACTCACAACAGCGAGGTCATACTGCGCTTTGAAGCTTCCCGCCATGGACGCCGTCTATCCGCCTATGCCTCAACCGAAGCCATTGAGAGCAGTGAAGATCTTCAGCGAGCGGTTCGTCTTGCGGTGTTTGACAGTGACCAGCGCGAATATCGCGACTACCCAGTACCGGGCATACCAACCTACTACGCGGTGCTTGATGCCGAACAGGTCATAATCGGTGAAGGCGCGCTAGTCCCGGGTCAAAATGCAACGGTGCAGCCAGTCCGGATTGCACTTGGTTCGGTTCTCCGTGGTACAGGCGCGCCCCAGGTAGGTGCCCGTCGAGAGGCTCCAATACCGCTATTGCGCATGCCTTGGCTCCCGGCGACCGGTGCCTATGCACTTGATCTAAGCACAGCACCCGAAGAACTTGACAGCGAGACTCAGGCGGCCTTAGACGCAATCCTTGCTCATCACGGTGCGCCTGAGCGAATGCCGCCGGTGCCCACAATACTCCCTGGCGACAGAGATGCACCCGGAACCGGACTGCGAAGTAGTCTCACGACCGTGCTTAACGGGCCCTTCTCACGCACTGAATGGGCCGAGGCAGAGATGCAGCTGAGTAACTTGCTTACCGTCGCTTCATCTTCTATGTACCGTGCACGCGTTCAATTTTATAGGGGACAGTGTTTGTACTTTCTTGGCCGCTTCAACGAGGCTGCGTTGGCTTTCGTTGATGCTCGAGACCAACTCTTTGCGGAGTCACAGCAGTGGCTAGATGCTGCGCTGCGTGCAGGTGATGCCAGCCGCTGAGGCCTTACTCGGTTTTTAGCGACAACTCAATGAGCAGTTGCTCGTCCTCGCCAGGATTCAACTCAAGTGGAATGCGAAAGACAGAACAGCAATGCTGGAATCCCTCAACATAGCCTACCACATCCCGTGAAACCGAGTAGACTGGATGGCTCCATAACTCAACCGGGGCGGATAATGCTACGCGCACAACCGCACCGTTGAGCAGATCCCTATATCGTAATTCTCGGACCTTCTGCACAACCTTTTCTTGCGGCCCAATCTCCTGTTTGCTTCCATCTTCGTGGGCAACATGCACCTCAAGCGCTCGCACAGCATCTGAGGCAAACGAGAAGTTAGCTTCGCAACCATACATACAACTCAGTGCCTCGGTACCAGTGTTGGAAAAGCGGTACTGCACACGAAGTGTGGCACCCGAAAAAACGAAACTCTTCTCAAGTCGGATAACCACTCCCGGTCGCAGCTCCTGTTCCGCTACGAATGAGAGAGCATGGTGTTCGCGGTCCAGATCCTGGACACGATATAGACTGTGCCCAACATCGCAGTACTCCGGCACATCGCCGCGGAAGAAACGCTCAGGACCGTAGTCTGACTCCCAGAAATGGTCAACAAAAGTCCGCTTCTCGTAGCTGTCGTAAATAAACTGTCGTTGCTCAGGATCATGGTAGGACTCTTCCTGGCGACTGAGAGTATCAAGGTAGTTCATGGATACCGGCAGATAATCGAGCTCGAATAAACGCCCACCGCGTTGATGAAGGTAGGCATTAATGCTCTGGCCTTGAAAGATGTACTCGGCAAGCCCGTCCATGTCAAAGTCCACCGAGACAATGGATGAGATAAATACGCCCCGCTCACGAGTAACCTTTTCCGCCTCGATCAGCGCCGAGTACACCTGTTTGCGCAACGTGTTGCGGTAGATGCCGCCGGGAGGCCCATGCCAGTAGGCGCTATGACACTGTCCGCGCCACAGTTCCTCGCGCGCTGCTTGTTTGCGGTACTTGTCTCCTCGGATCTGATTCACCAGAATATGGGTATACTGCATTTTCGCATACATGAGGTTGCTTTCTGGATAGCGTGCAAGAAACTGCCGGAAAAAGCCACCAAAAAGATAGCCGTTACGGCCAATCCCATCTGCAACACTCTCGCTGAGACCCCGAAACCCCTTTTGCTTTGCTGCAGGCAGCGCCCACAACATCATGTCCTCATATGAAGTCGAGGGAAAATACGCACGCGTTCGCGGTTGGTCGTTCTTCAGATAGCGCCACGGATGTATGGGTTCAAGCCAGTCCCGATTCTTCTTCACCAGGTTCAGGAATCTTGAAAGCCACTCCTCTTCATAGGCAATCCGATAACTGTCCGCTGTACCACCTAGTCGCTCACCCTCATCAAGAATGACCACGACCTTGTTCTCATCTTCACAGGCAAGATCCCTCAGGTGCTCGATCATATCTTCCGGGGAGTCCGTCAACAGTTTCCAACGTGATGTCTTGCAGATAGGAAACACAACGACAGTCTTACCTTGATCCTCGGTGATACAGGGCCGATACAGGTCATCTCCCGAGAGGCCCGCCGTAATGAAGTGATAGTCGGCCAGAAATGTATACTCCATACCACTATTGCGCAGTGCCGAAGGCAACGAGGGCTCCCACACAAGTTCAGTTAGCCACGCGCCGCGTGGCCGCCGACCAAACTGTTTGCGGAGAAAGGTAGTCATGCGTTCAATTTGCCCAAGTCGGTCGGTGTGGGGAATGAGAGGGAGTACCGGGTCGTAAAACCCGCCGCCAAGAAACTCCAACTGCTTGCGCGAGGCCATCTCCGAGAGTACGTCTATGAACTCCGAATGGTGCTTCTCCAACCACTGAAACAACGAACCCGAGTAGTGAAGCGTTATGGGTATCTCAGGATGGTTGTAGAGGGTCCTCACAAAAGGCTTGTAGGCCCGCTGATAAATGCTCTCAAAGCTTTCATCATCGCTACCGAGCGGTTGCGTATTGCTGGTTCCAAATACAAGTTTTAAACTCTGCATACTCATCTCGCTCAGAAAACTCAAGGGGCTACATGGGTGTAACCGACTGCGGAAAAGAAAGTGTAGCCCCCGGCACGGCCTTTGTAAAGCTACCGAATGCCGCTAAAACAATGCAGACAGAAAAAAACTATCAAAAGCATGAAAGGCCATGGCCATAAGACCGGCGCTAATAATAACTATAGGGGTGCCACGAAAGGCCGGGTGAATCCATTCAGACTCCATATGTTCACGTATCGCCGAAAGCAAGACCAATACAAGCATTACCCCGAAACCAGCCCCTATTCCTGCAGCCATCACCTCGCCAATGCCAAGGTCAATGTCTATCACGATCAGGGATAAACCAAACACAGCGCAGTTCGCTGCAAAGAGCGGCAGATACTCGTTCATAAGCGCTGCAAATGCTCCACCTATTCGTTCGGCACCAAGCGCAAAGCCCTGTACAATTCCTGCAATCAGCAACAGCAGTACAAAGGTGCGGATCATTGTGAGTCCCAAGGGTTGTAGCACCAGCGAATCCAGAAACCACGCTATCATTGCGGTCAACACCAAAACGAAGCTGAGGACTGCCCCAAAGCTCAAGGAGGAGCGCAAGTCACGCGAGTACTCAAGTGCCGGACACATTCCGACAAAGTAGTACAACACGAGGTTATTAACCAGAAGAAACTGAAAAACAAGTCCCACAGCACTCATAGACCTGTTTCCTCCGACTCGCTGTGCAGACGTAGATAGGCTACCAAAGCTCGGATATAGCCAAGGACCAACAATGCACCGGCCGCCGAACCAAATATCCGCACCGGAGCCTGTGATAGTACGAGTACCTGTACCGAGGCCTGACCCCAGCTCAATCCGCCGGTGCCAAAAATCTCACGAATACCGGCAATGAGGCTCAAAGCGACGAGAAAGGACAGTCCGGTATACGCGGCCGATAGAGTAGCCTCGCCCGGCCCTTTGCCCGCCTGTGCACCGCCCATAAGCCGCAGCACCAGGCAGTTAACCGCAATAAGGGGAACAAAGACACCGAGTCGCATGCGCATTTCTGGATAGACAAGCTCCAGCAGGACCTCCACCACGGTAGTGAGCGCGGCTATGACTGCCAGCGATGTCAAAAACCCCGCCCGCCCAGAGAGATGCGGTTCAACAATACCCAACAACGGTGCTGCTGCCACAAGCACGAACAATGTGCACAGTCCAAGAATCATACTCTGAGACAGATGTGTTGTCACAAACAAGGCCGGGCAGAGACCAACAAGCCCAACAAAGACTGGATTTTCGCGTAAAGGTGTATCCACTGAAGCACTATCCATGCATTTCCCCTTGAGCTCGCCGCATGCCAAAAATTCGGGGTGCCGTTAGCCGGTTGATTAACGGCACACACACGTTCATGACAAGCAGTGCCGTAGCACAGCCACCAGTATCCATCCCAAAATGGCGGAAAAGATACCCCAACACCCCAGCCCCAACGCCGTAAACCCACATACCAAAACCGGTGTTGGGTGAGGATGCTGGATCCGTTGCGAAATAGAACGCCGTGAAGAGAAAACCGCCAGACAGAATTGCAAACAACACATCGCCCTCGAAAAGCCCGAGGCCGTACGGAATCCCTCCAAAGGCACGAGCCATGAAGGCAAATGCGACAAAGAAAGATGTAGGAATCTGCCATGCCGCGGTACCGGAGGCAAGGAGGTATACACTTCCAAGCAACAGAAGCACCGCCGAGACCTCACCAATTGCACCAAGGGTATTGCCGAAGAACAAGTCCAAATACCCATGCGGAAGATCTACCCCAATGCGAGAGAAGACCTGCTGATTTACGAAGTCGGTAAACTCTATGTCCAGAGCAGATGTCGGATATCCGGATGCCCGCAATGCTCCAATAGGTCCGGTTCCCCCTGAACCAGCCTCTACCGTGTCGCGAACAATACTAAGTGGAGTAGCCCCGCTCCAACCTTCGGGAAAGCCGGCGGGTGCGGTCCAACGGGACAGCTCCTCCGGCCAACTAATCTGTGCGAACACGCGTGCCCCAAGTGCCGGATTCATCCAGTTACTGCCAAGGCCACCAAAGGTCATTTTGATAACGGCAATTGCAAATACAGCCGCCAGAAAGGGAATAAATACCGGAACACCCGGAGGCATAGAGAGCCCCAGCAGAAGACCCGTGAGAACCGCACTACCGTCCTGCAGCGTGGTTCGCTCCTTATGGACAGTCAGCGCAAACTCGGTAAGACATGCCCCAACGACGGCTGATAGAACAGGGAAGAGCGCCCCAAGACCAAAAAGAAAGAGTCCCCAGAGGACTACCGGAAGCAGGCAGATCGAGACACTCCACATCATGCCGTGCGTGGTTAATGCAGAGAAATACAGTGGCCCCTTGCTCGGCATAGCGGTGGAGCTCATATCTGGTTCCCGAACTGCGTATTCTGAAGCTCGGCCCTGTAGTCCAGAAGATGCTCAGACTTAGCCTCCGCAATGCGCTGCATGAGAGGTATTCGGGAAGGACAGACATGAGAGCAACAGCCACATTCAGTACAGGCATTAAGCCCCTTAGCTTCGGCCTTTGTTTGCCAACCATGTTCAATGAGCTTATAGAGACGTTGCGGCTCGAGCCCCATGGGACAGGCTCGTACACAGCGACCGCAACTAATGCAGCTACGACGCTCAGCAGCACGGATCTCGGACTGCGTGAGTGCCAGAATTCCCCTTGTTGTCTTGGTGACAGGAGTTTCGAGGTCGGTCACCTCGAACCCGGTCAGAGGATCTCCAGACACAATTCGCACCGCCGAGGCAACTAGACCGCCGCACTCCTCTATGACCTCGCGGAAGGTGGTACCAAGACGCACCTTAACATTCCCCGGCCGGGCAATACCGCCGCCAGCAACCGTCACAACACGCTCAACACACGGTTTACCAAACAACACGGCTTCTGCCGTCGCATATGCGGTTGCAGCACCAAGCACGAAACAGGAAACCTCTCGCTCATCCTTACCATACGGAATCTCTTTACGCTGTACCGACCTGAGCAATTGAGGCACCGCAGCCTGAGGGTATTTTGTTCCAACTTCAAGGATACGGGCGAGAGACTCACGCTCACTCAGTTCGCGCCGCAACCTGCGGACAGCCTCTTTCTTGTCCGCACCGATAGCAAAGACCACGTCCTCGACATGCAGGAGATGGGCAATGATCTCTGCGCCGGTCACGAGTTCCGCGCAGTGCTCCCGTAGAAGTCTATCTTCAGAACTGAGGTAAGGGCCGGACTCAGCACCGTTTACGACAACACGGCTGACTCCTGCTCGGCGCGCGTACTGGAGGCTGCGATGCAGTGGATGCGGATTCCCACTTAACTCCACAACACCGAGATCACGAAGCAGAGTAACCACGTCTTTGCGTGGCATGCTCCGCCAATCACGCGCATCAAGATCCTTTCCCAGCTTGGAAAAGGCGCCCGAAAGCTCAATGACTACTGCTTCACACTCGCCGCACTCCGGGCTCCAGATTGTGCGAATTCTCCTCACAATGCCGGGGACGGGTGCATGAACGTGAGCACCATCAGCAGGCGCCCGTCCAATGAGCATTCCCTCGGTAACCCGACTGCCTGGTTCAACTAACCGTTCACAGCTGGGACCCAGATGCTGTCGTAAAGGCACAATACAGATAGGCGGAATTGCGGAGTTCCAAATTGCTCCGTCCCGCGTGAGATCTTTATCGTCATGTGGATGGATACCACCCTTAGGGAAGCTTCGGACTATGGTCATACTACTTCGATGTTCCTTCGTTTATAGAACAATTGGGTGACTCGGTCACCTTTGTCGATTGTCGGGAATACTGTCCTTATACGTACCAACACGGGCACGAGCAAGAGCAACACAGCCGGAATAACGCTACGAATGAGTTCCGACCGGGCCCAGTATACGTGTCGAACCGGGCGGTACTCAACCCCGTTTGGTAAACCTGCCGCCAGCAACATCGACTCTATACCCAAATGCTCATTCTCACCTATCGCTTCCAGCTCACCAGCGATCCAATCCTCGTCAAAACTGAAAGCCACCCGGTCACGCCGCTCAATTCGCCCGTTATTGCGCTCAAACTCCGGAATACTGAGATCTTCACCTCTTTCCGGGAGCCTGAACTCCCACCCGTACATAAAGGCCTCTTGGAATGCCCGATGTGCAAGATAGTCCTCGATCGTGGGGAGCTGCGTCTCGTTCACCGAGTTGAGAACCATATCACTTCGTTCAGCTGTGTTCACCGGTTGCGGCAAGGCTGGAATACTCATCTCATTTTCGGAGCTCGCTACGGGAACAAGCAGCAAGACCAGCAGGGCCCCCAAGGGAGCCAAATAGAGATCCCCCGGAAGTCTGTGCGGCCGGAGCCGTTCGGGCAGAATGGCTATGGGTTCAAACACGCCGTGCTCGCGCATAGCTCTACGGCGGTGCTCAACCGCTATCCCTGCCGTAGCTGCGGCACCGATACCCGCCAAAGTCAGGAGCAGGCTGAGGAGAGCCCGCGGTGAGTACCACAGAACCATTCCCAACGCCACAATCCCTGCCAATGCCAGATATATAACCAGGAATCGAAACTGAGCCCGGAATCGTGCTGCGGAACTGAACGTCACCCCTTCACTCGCGCCAACGCCAAAGGCAGCCATAATACCCGGATAGGATATCACCCACGACAGGTATACCAACATCCCAGCCGCTGCACCAAAGGGATCTCCAGTACCTAGTGTTGCCAGAATGAGCAGCAGTCCAGCGCTAAGTACAAAGGCAGCGCGACGTCGCGACCAGATGGTTGATCCGAGTACCGCACAAAAGACCAAGATAGGTAACAGCATGCTGTCAGGGACGCTTGTGTCAGCGTTCAGGAGTGGAACTCCCCTCTCCTGTAGCGTGGGGCCAATGCGTTCCATGAGCGTCGCGGCATCACCTGGAATGTAGATTACGTGGTAAGACTCACCTTCTTGCTGAACCTGGAAGTAGTTCGACACACTCTGCATGTAAGGATCAAGTCGAGGGTCCCTTTGGTCAAATCGGGACTCAAGATCCGAAAGTTTTACAGTTGAAAGGGGACCGAAATCATTGTACCAAAAGCGAGTAGTCTCCGCACCAATATAGGAATCTACACCGGCCGCGTTCAGGGTAGAACTCAGCTCGGCGAGGTCGTAGGAACCATGCACTACGAAGGTAGCAAACCCTGGCCAGATGCTGTCGCCCAGCCCGGCAGGGCTGAGAGTTCGTGTCCCAGCCAGTGCGAGCGAGAAGACCAAAATGGCCAGGATAAGGAGTTGCTGAGGGCCCCGGCTTTCTACGTTTTTCATAAGCTGTTGATATCCGAAGCCGCATCGGACGTCTCGCGGCAGAATTAGAGAATACTGAACGCAACCGCGATGAAGAACCCAAGGAGCATCCCTACCGAAACCTCGGCAACGGTATGCCCATTAACCTCACGCACCGGACTAAACTCAATTCCATAGCGCCTGTTTAGCTCAATTCCTAGCCGGTTGAGACTCTGCGCCTGAACTCCGGCGGCACGCCGAACGCCAAGCGCATCCCGAATTACCAGTAAACTGAAAACCAGAGAGATGCTGAAGAGTGGGTCACCCACTCCGTACTCAAAGCCAACCGCTGTCGCCATGGCGGTCACGGTTGATGAATGACTAGACGGCATTCCGCCCGTCTTCCAGAACAGGGTTACCATGAGATCACGAGAGTTCCGCGAACGTTGCTTAACGGCCTCGATCAGAGCCTTTAGGATCTGCGCAACGAACCAGCTGAAGAACGCCGACGAAAACAGCGGGCTTCTAAAGAGTTCGTACAAGTAGTCAACAGCGGGCGGTCGCATGGTGTTGTAGTTTGTCTTTGCCCTCGTGCTTTGTCAAGTAGAGTTGTCGGCCGGTTGTCGGCATCGAACATGGCGCCAACCGTTGAGCCAAGCTCGGGGCCACCCCAGCGCCAACCGAGACAGCTTGACCTCGCCGCGCAGCGGCCGTAGAGTGAGCGAATGCCACAATCGTATGAACTTGGAGCTGACGATGACGGGCGGCGCCTTGACCGCATCCTCCGAAAACTCCTCAATGATCACTCGCTTGGCGACATCCATGCACTGTTTCGTAAACGACGGGTGAAGCTAAACGGCAAACGGGTTGCGGCGAAGGAC
>REEM01000028.1 GCA_007695055.1 Spirochaetaceae bacterium
TGTCACCACCGGGGCGACCATGTGGAAAGCACGTGCCCTGGCATCCCTGGAACGAGGTGAGGAATCGCGCCGCGAACTTTCCACCCTGGGAGTCGCCGAGGGAGAGCCGTTGCCTCCGGGGACGGAGCGAGCGGGCCTGGTGCTGGCTCGAGTCATGATGGCCGAAGCGGCCGATGCGTCGTACCGGCGCACAACGGCGCTCACCAGTCTGCTGGATCTCCTGGAGCAACGCGCCCGGTCCGGGGGTGAGCTCCGGGTTCTGGTGGAAACGCTGTTGGTGAAAGGACGGCTGGCGGAGATTCTCGGCAAGACCAGCGAAGCTGAAGCTTCACGTGAAGCGGCCATTGCCGCCGGCAAACCAGCCGGTTACTACCAGATCTTCCTGGACGAGCAAACAGGCGACGTCGAGGACGGGGTCCGGAGTGCCGCGCCGGCAGCAGTCCCTCTGCGGCCACCGCCGGCTACCTCCCCTTCCTCCGACTCCTCGGGACTCGTGGAGGAGCTGAGCGAGCGGGAAAAGGAGGTGCTGCAACTGGCAGGCGAAGGGCTTTCCAACGATGATATCGGGCAGAAACTGTTCATCTCTTCGGGGACGGTCAAATGGCACCTGAGCAACATCTTCGGAAAGCTGGGGGTGAGCAAACGAACCCGGGCAATAGCAGTGGCGCGGGAGGTGGGGCTGCTGAAGTAGGTGGCTGAACCACGACCAAACTGGTGCCGAAAATGTTGTTGAAACTGAACCAGCAGGAGATTTCCGGTTGTGTATGGTGCAGGAGGACGCACAGTGCGCATCACGACCCAAATCGCCACCGTTGATAGGTTTACCAACGAGGGCTCGGCGCTGCGGATCACCAGCGAGCCTGAGTTCTGCTCCTGCCGCTTCCACGATCGCAGCAGCGCCGCCGGGATGAAAGTGATCGCGATCACCTGAGTGATCTCTACGAAATCAAACGCTTCCTTCGGTCCCTAGTCAAGATATGCAAGTGCTACTGTCGGCCTAAATGTTGAGAATAGCCTTCAGTCTCTGCACCGAAAACCCAGGCCCAACAAGCAGGACGACTTTAGTCTCTTTCAAGATGAAAGAGAGATTCCGAAGTAGATCGTTGGAATCATCAGGTTCAAGGGTGACGTCAAGGATAGTGTGCGCCGGAACGAAAGTGTACCGATATCCGTAGTCAGCTTCCTCGGGTAATCTAGTCTCCTTCTTTCTGTTCATCGTAATCAGCTCGGTTCCGTTTGTGAGAAAGAGCGAATCCTCCAATAACGGCTCCTGCGCGGGCAAGTTCGGGTCCAGTGCCTTTCCGGGGTTTTTCTTAAGTCCGACAGGCGGCTGATACTCAACTACCCTTAAATCGTCGCCCCGGAAATGCTGCGCGATCAGATTCTCGTAAAAGAGAGAGCCGTTCTCCGGGCTCTCCTCAATCGCATCAAGATTCAGGGAAGTGCCTGCTTGCAGGTAGCTCTTTCGGATAATGCCTATTCCCTTCTCAACGGGCTCTACCTCCACCGGATTGAAGTTCAGCACGTGGATTTGTTCCGCCGTGCCGAGAAGGATTTCGCCAACCAAAACATTGCCAACGCGTTGAAGGTACTGGATATCCTTATACAGGATCTCCGTCGCGTGGACATCTTTTCCAATTCGCTGAAGCAGTAGGAGTTCGTCCTCGCTGAAGACTACCACTGTATGATACAGAGGCATTCCTTGCTTCACGTTACGCCGTTCCACATTAATTGGGATCTTGAACGCGAACACCGCCTCGGCAATCAGCTCCTGATATCGCAGAAACTGCTGCGGGATATCCTGCACACCCTCAATGGGGGCCACCCAGGGGCCAAACCGCTCGTATTCTCTCTGCACTGCATCCATTACCGGCCCTCCTTAGGCATTGCTTGAGCGACTACTGGTATCAAACCAAACCGCAAGCACCAAGATCAGACCTTTCACGATAAGCTGATACTCGGAGGAAACGTTCATCAGACCCATTCCGTTGTTCAAGCTTGCCATGACAAGCGCACCAACAATTGCACCGACAATGGTCCCTTCTCCACCTCGCATGCTGGTACCGCCGATGAAGACGGCCGCGATAGTGTCCAGCTCAAAAAGGTTACCCGCGCCCGCAGTAGCCGCATTCAACCGGGCGGTGAAAACTAGCCCGGACAAGGCCGACAGCCCTCCCATGATGACAAAGATCCAGAAAGTCTTGAGCTTGATGTTGATACCGGACAACAGCGCTGCTTCTCGGTTGCCGCCGATTGCATACACGTGCCGACCAAATGTGGTGTTGTTGGTTATGTACACGAACAAAAGCACTAAGGCCATGAGTATCATAATCGAGTACGGAATTCCCCGGTAGTTGACCATGATCGAGAAAACAAACCACATCATGGCTGCCACGATCACGATCTTTGCAATGAACAACGGAATAGGCAGATTCGTGAAGCCGAAACTATTTCGACGCGCTCGCACCCTGATCTCTAAGACGACGTAGGCGGCAATTGCTACAACGGCAATCAAGAAACTCAGGTCATGGAAGCCTGCTATAGCATCAACATTAACGAAGAGGCGTGGGATGTAGCCCTGACCAATTGCACGAAAGCCCGGAGCGAGCGGTGCGATTGTCTGGCCGCCGGTCAGAGCAATGAGCGCTCCCCGAAAAATCAGCATACCGGCCAGGGTAACGATGAACGCGGGCACCGCGCGATACGCAATCCAGAAGCCTTGCCACACACCGATCACGGCTCCCAGCACCAATGTGAGGATAACAACGGTGACAGTATTGAATCCGTAATTCACCTGAAGCACCGCCGCAAAGCCGCCGGTGAAGCCTACAATTGACCCCACCGAAAGATCGATATGGCCCCCGACAATTACCAGCACCATACCTACCGCGAGAATCGCAATGAAGGAAGTCTGCAACAGCAAATTGGAAAGATTCCGGGGAGACATAAAGACACCGTTCGTTAACACGGTAAAGATTACTCCGATAGAGATCAGCGCGATGAACATCGCGTACTGCCGCATGTTATTTTGCAACTGATCCTGGAGCATATGTAGACTTGATTGTCCGGTCTTATCATGAGTCATTTCATGAGTCATTTTTCGACACCTCCCGTTGCTAATGTCATTGTCTTTTCCTGCGTGGCCTCGGACCAATGGAGTTCACCGTTAATCTTCCCCTGATGGATCACGAGCACACGGTCGCTCATACCAAGTACTTCCGGCAGTTCCGAGGAGATCATCACAATGCAAACGCCTTTCGCGACAAGCTCATTCATCACCTTATAGATCTCGAATTTTGCGCCAACATCTATGCCGCGGGTCGGTTCATCAAGGATCAACACCCCGGGTTGAGTGAGCATCCACTTGCCGAGAACGACCTTCTGCTGGTTGCCTCCGGATAGGTTCTTCACTTTCTGCTCTATACTTGGGGTCTTTACGCGCAGCGCCTGCACATACTCCTCGGTTATGCGGATCTCCTCGAACAGGTCAATGATGGCGAACTTGGAGAATGCCCGAAGGGCGGCGAGGGTCGTGTTGTGACGGATATCCATCCCTAGCACCAGACCTTTCCCCTTTCGATCCTCGGTGACATACGCCAGACCTGCTCGTATTGCGTCACCTGGATTTCGAATGTCAAGTTCCTTGCCCCGCAAAGCAAGTGTGCCGCCGACACGCTTCCCGTATGCACCAAAAAGACTCATCATAAGCTCGGTTCTGCCCGCGCCCATCAACCCGGCCACACCAAGAATCTCTCCTTGCCGTACGTCAAAAG
>REEM01000086.1 GCA_007695055.1 Spirochaetaceae bacterium
GAATCTATCTCAGCACACTGGATATTGTGTTGAACAGGCCTACGCTTGCACCGCCTGCAGAATTGATACCGGCAAGTCCCACACAGTGGTGACTGGCCTCAGTAACAATGTGGAGAAACTCCTGGTCAATGGTGATGTGCTGAACGGCCTGTACCCTAATTATCAAGGACTCGTTAGTCGTAGTGTTCCGAAAAGTCAGTATGTTCTTTCCTGAATCAAATGTGTCGGCATGAAACTCGGTGATGGTGCTCAAAAGAAACCTCCGTTGTAGATGTGCGGCGACGAGAAGTCACTTGGTCTCAGTCAGGCTTTCGGCCGTCGGGGTGGTGTGTACCTTTGACGGCGCCGGGCTTGCCTGTGACGAAATCGTGCTTCATGTAGCTCAGCACTTCGTCGGTAGAGAGTACCTTGGCGACCGTGCTATTGGCAACCGTCAAGGCGGTCTCCTGGTTGGCCGTTGCTGTTGCGACCGCATCGCCCACAACCACAACATCGTAGCCGCGCGAGTTACCGGCATAGGCGGTGCTGAGGACGCACTCATCTGTCCAGAGACCGACAATGACAATGGTATCAATGTCGAGTGCCTTGAGCTTTTCATCCAGGTACGACTTGCCGTCCTCGTCAAATGTCCAGAACATGTCCAGGTGCTTTCCGCGGTATAACCAACCGTCTGCGACCTCTTCTTCCGTCGGGGCTATCTCGGCTAGCGGTTGCAGACCCGCAGCACCAGTAAAGACGTAGGCGGCATTCTCTGGCTCATCCGGACGCAGCCCTCTGGGGCCATACCAGCGGTCCATAGCGTTTGAAATGCCGTCGTCAAATCTGCGGCTCCAGGTACTCCAGGCGATGCAGACGCCGTCACTGCTTGACCGCGCTGTTCGAAAGACATCGAGCAGTTTCTCCATGTTCGGAAGAATGCCCCCAGCATATGGGCGATACTCCTCCTGGCAGTCGTCCAAGAGCAAGGCAATGCGGCGCGGCCTGTCCTTCAGGTCCCAGGCCGCCCAGAACGCCAGAGGCGTGTCGTTGGGGCCGCCGGGGGTCTTGCTGTGATTATCCATGGGCTGTAACGCAAGCTCCATGTCCCGATGCTTACAGGGCTGTTGCAGCGCTTCTTTAAGCGTAAGAATGCTGTTTTCTTCTTTCTTCATAATTGTGCTCCTTTTAACGGTAACGGTGATCACTCACTTTAACGCTAAACGCTGCTTTTGAGTCTGTCAATAAATGTTCATGACGATGTAGGAATGCGCGCCGAATAATACTTCTTGACACAAAGTTCAAAAAGCTCTATCTGTCGATCAGAAAGCATGAACCACACAACCACATCCGGTCGGAATGACTCCGACAAGATCCGACGCTTCCAGTACTCTGCTCTTGCAGCTCAGGCAAATGGCCGGAACGGCTCCGTTGGGCATTCCTTGCCCGCCGAGCCACTATTAGATGGGGCTGGCTCCCAGGTGCCGGTCATAGACCCTGACCTTCAGGATCAGACCGAGGTTGCCGGTGATCCGGAGCGCTCGTTTAGTGATCGCATTGAAGCATTCCAGAATGTCATTGACTCGGAGGTGGGGGATACGACTCTGAGTCGTGTTCGCAATATAGAGCGGGAAATTGGTCCGCGGCAGCTCTTCCTCAAGTTTGAGGGTGGCAATCCCACGGGAACACAGAAAGACCGCATTGCTTTTGCCCAGGCAATGGACGCGCTCCGTCGTGGCTACGACACGGTTACCGTTGCAACATGCGGAAACTTCGGCGTGGCTATGGCGCTCGCCTGCACCGTCGCAGGGCTAAAGTGTATCGTGTATATTCCGGAAGCCTACCAGACCAAGCGAATTCGAGAGATGCTGGAGTACGGTGCCGAGATCGTTCGAGCTCCGGGGGACTACGAGACTGTATGCGGGATATCACGAGAGTTCGCGGCAGCCAATGAGATCTATGACGCCAACCCCGGTGGAACTAACATGGCAATTCAGCTTGAGGCCTATGCGCAAATTGCCTACGAGATCTACGACGAGTTACGAGATGCGCCAGCGGTGGTAGCGGTGCCGGTCTCCAATGGTACTACCCTGGCCGGAATTCACCGGGGCTTCGTTAGCCTCTACAGGCGCAACAAGACTTCACGTATTCCGCGGATGGTGGCCGGGTCTGCATACCGGAAGAACCCAATCGTGGAGGCGTATCTTCGCAACTCTCCGAGCTGCATTGACCTCAAGCCACACTCTATCCGGGAGACCTCCATTAACGAGCCGCTCATTAACTGGCACTCCATAGATGGTGAACAAGGACTCCGGGCCATCCGCGAATCCGGCGGTTGGGCCCAACAGTTAAGTGACAAGAGCATGGTGAACTCCACGCGCATGCTCCGTCAGCTTGATGGGTTTTCGGTGTTGCCTGCGTCGACCGCGGGCCTAATGGCACTTATTGACCGCCACCAGCGGGAAGCGCTTCCGGGGGACCGATACGTTGCGGTCATTACCGGCAAGGAAGCATGACACACCCGCTCGTCGGTGTGTCCCACCGAGTGTCTGCCGGACTCACGGATTGTGGGTTTTCGCTTCTGTACCAGGGTCGGACATATAGTGTCGGGTATCCAGATGGTGTCTGGCAGCAGACCCCGGAGGCGGTGCGGCTGTTTCTGTTAGATAACCTTGTGTACGCTATGACCATGCACCTGCCAATGGTTGTTCCGGGTCTCACCGAACTCATCTACGACACCAGACGGCCCATGCTGGAGCCATGGTTTTTTCAGAACTTCATCCGCGACATTCCCTCCTGTACCGACATGCTTGGTGAGTCTGCAGAGCGGGAAACAGCGCGATTTCTCTCACATGAGTACACCTTTGCCAGTGGTGAAATGAGAACTACTCAGGCCACCATACCTCCGGGGCCATCTGCAAGGGCTGGCGCGATTGTCCCAATGTCATTTGGCAAGGACTCGCTCCTGAGCTTTGCGGTGGCGGAGGAACTGGGTTTGGTACCTATCATGGTGTACGTTGTGGAACCGGTCTTCGCCAACGAGGAACGGCACAAGCTGTCTGTTGCCCGCGAGTTTCAGCAGGAGTTCGGTCACGAGCTCCAGGTCCTAGAACACGACATGGGAGCGCTGCGCGATAGCGAGTACGGTTGGGGGCTGCAAAGCACCGAGTACGCCCTACTCATGTTGCCATTTGCATGGGCCACTGGAGCGTCGCTGATTCTTTTTGGAAATGAACAGAGTGCAGGGTCAAGCTACATGGACCAGAGTGGACGCACCCGGATATATCCCTGTTACGATCAGACTCATGACTGGACGCGTCACATAGACCAAATGACCGCCTTGATCACCAACGGCTATGTGCGGACCGGAAGTCTGATTGAACCCCTCATGGACATGCTGGTGCAGCGCTTCTTGGCGCACCGCTACCCGCGCTACGCAGCCTACCAAATGAGCTGCTTTGTGGAGTACCAGCATGACCCGAAACAGAACGGCCAGCTACGGTGGTGTCACGACTGCACAATCTGCGCAAAAATGTACTTACTCTGCGTTGCAGCGGGAGTTGAGCCAGCTGCAATTGGACTGTGCAACTCCATGCTGACCGAGGATAAGCGGGAGCTATACCCGCTGCTCGGCGGAAGTTCCGCGTTCCCATACGCCCGCACAGCGTTGGCCCGCGACGAGCAGCTCTTTGCCTTCTTCTGTGCGGTACAGCGGGGAAGCAGAGAAGACCTCGTTCTGGAGTTTGCCACGAGCCCCCTGTACCAGGAAGCAGAACGCCGCGAACCGGAACTACGTGTCCGTTTCTGCACGCTGTACCCGCCCATATCAACGCCGTTGGAACTGCGAGCTGCTACATCGACCATTTTCCAGGAGGAACTGGACAGGTTTATTCGCCCCAATGAGGATGCACACCTATGAAGATTGCGCTCGTTCTTAATACCCGCCAAGATGATTCTGAGGTTCATGCTGAGTATGATCCGCCACACACCGTGGACGCAATCCGTCAGGGAATAGAGGCGGCAGGACACGAGTATCACTTCATTGAGGGTGATGAAGCGGCATTGGGTCACATTCAGGCGCTCAAACCGGACCTGGTTTTCAACCGGAGTGAGGGTGTTCGAGGAGAGAGCCGGGAGTCTCATATTCCGGCGATGCTGGAAATGTCAGGCATTCCCTACGTGGGTTCCGGCGTTCTGACCTTGGCGCTCTGCCTGAACAAGGAGTGGACAAAACGTCATGTCCGCGCCGCTGGCGTTCCCACACCGCAATCAATGCTGATAGAAACCGAAAATGACCTATCGAATGCAGATCTCATGCAGTCCGCTCCGGGCTTTCCGGTCATTCTCAAACCAAACGCAGAAGGCTCCTCAATAGGTATCAACGAGGACAACGTAGTCCACGACTTTCCGGGGCTCCAGACGAAGGCGCGATCCATGTTAGCCACCTACCGCGAAGCTATCTTGGTGGAGTCGTTTATCCCAGGACGTGAAATCAGCGTAGGCGTGCTTGGTACCGAGGGGGGGCAATTGCAGGTGCTTCCCATGCTCGAGGTGGACTTCTCGCAACTCCCCGAGGAAGTAGGAAACGTCTTTGGACAACGAGCCAAAAGTACCTACGATGACCTTGCCCACTATCTCTGCCCGGCGCCGCTTGACCCCGCCCTGGTGAAACAGATGGAGTTGTCGTCGCTCACCGCATGCCGCGCCCTTGGTATTCGAGACTTCGCGCGCATTGACTTTAGAATTGGCAGCGACGGTGTGCCATATTTTCTTGAGGTGAACCCTTTGCCCGGAATGGACTATGACACTGAGAGCCAGGACTACTCCTTCTTCATTATCATGGCACTCCGGGCAGGACTCAGTTACAGTCAGCTCGTTGAGCAGCTGCTCCAGTCCGCCTGGAGCCGCGCCTCGCGGCGGGTGCATCATGAGTGAGGCTGGCCACATTCTTGGCCCGGGTGAGGACTCGCCCGCCAATGGCGACGAGATTGTGCGTCATATCGCGGCCTGGACAAGCGAGCTGCAAAACGCTCTTGAGCTAGTGGAGGCAGCTGCCTTCAGTCCGGAGCTGAGATACTCAATTGAGGACATGAGGGAGCGAGCGGGTAGACAAGGCTTTGAAGGAATGCTTCTTGAGGACGCCTCCGGCCCGGCTGCAATCATGTTGGTGTACCGGCTCGAGTCGGAAGGAGGCCTTTACCTTGACACTCTGGCCGTTCGCGATCGCGGTCGGGGCACCGGAACACGGCTGCTCACCTTCCTCATTCATCGGTGCCGGAGCGCAGGTATAGCCGAAATCCGGCTTGACACCGAGATGGGGCCTCCACCGGCGACCGCAGGCAGACCCGCCGGACAGGATCTTCCCGCCTACTATAAACGGTTCGGGTTTGAGGAAGTACCGCTTGGTTCTGGGGATGCGGGGCTTGAATTGCCGGGAACGGCGGAGCTTGCATACCAGGAAGCGGCACCTGTATCAAGGAAGGCGGCACCTGTATCAAGGAAGGCGGCACCGCCAGATGTGGCCGAGACCGTCCCCGGCAACCTTGCAATGCGACTCCGCCTTCGCTGAGGAGCTGACTCTCGTATGGTTTTTGAAGGAGCAATAGAATGAGCAGTACCTATCCGTTAATTGCAATCAGCATGGGGGATCCGGCTGGAATTGGGCCGGAGATTACCCTGAAAAGTTTTGTGCTTGAGGACCTCTGGAAGCATTGCGTGCCGCTGGTATGCGGTGACCTGGCGGTCGCTGAGGCTGTTCGGGCCAAGCTTGATATTCCGGTCAAGATTGTGGCGGTGAAGGATGCCGCACAAGCGCAGGGGCTTCAGGCCCTTGAGGGCGGTCTGCCGGTGGTGCCGCTGCTTGATCAAGGAGTAGTGAGCGATGTCTCCGGCTTTGATGTCGGGAAGATCTCGGCTCAGGGTGGGCGCGCGGCGGTGGCGTACATACAGGCTGGGGTTGATCTCTGTAATGCCGGAATCGCCCGTGGAATTGCCACAGGGCCTATTCACAAGGAAGCGCTGCGCGCGGCCAAGTTCAACTACATTGGCCATACCGAAATGATCTCGGAGATGTCTAACGGCAAGAAGGGCATTACCATGTTTCAGGTGGACAAGCTCAAAATCTTCTTCCACAGCCGGCATGTAAGCGTCCGCCAAGCCATAGACCTCATAACCACTGACGAACTCTACGACACCATTGATGTAACGGTGCGTTGCCTTGACTCCATTGGGGTGAGTAAACCCAAAATTGCAGTGGCTGCACTGAACCCGCACGCATCAGACGGTGGTCTCTTCGGTGACGAAGAGGCAACTCAAATGACACCCGCCATTCAACGTGCGGTAGATACGGGTCA
Organism: Spirochaetaceae bacterium; assembly: GCA_007695055.1. Classification (GTDB taxonomy): domain Bacteria; phylum Spirochaetota; class Spirochaetia; order DSM-27196; family SLAA01; genus SLAA01. The sequence continues at coordinate 6,330 of REEM01000086.1, forward strand.
TGATGTGGTTGGGCCCATGCCAGCGGACAGTGTGTTTTATCACGGGATAGAAGGCCGCTACGACGCGGTGATTTCACTGTTTCATGACCAGGGACATATCGCGGCCAAGTGTTATAACTTTCATGAGGTTGTGAGCGTAACCTTTGGGTATCCGTTTATTCGCACCAGCGTAGACCACGGTACGGCCTTTGATGTGGCCTGGCAGGGGCTGGCAAATCCGCTGAGCATGAAGGAACAAATTGTCGCGTGCGGCCGCTATGCTGCTGTGTACAAACCAATATACGAATAGAGCATAGCTGGCGCCAGGTGCCGGTAACCGCGCTCGGTATCGCATAGCTATCCTGAAGGCTTCACGGCCGCCTGGTTATGCGATCTCGACGCGGTTGCGTCCGTGATGCTTGGCGCGGTACAGCGCTTTGTCCGCACGATCAACCAAGCTTTCTCGCGTATCCTCTGGGCGGGCCTGCGCCACACCAAAGCTTGCCTGTATCACGAGTCCCGGACCAAAGCTGTGCCCTTCTAAGAGTAACCGCAGACGCTCGGCAAGCTCAACCGCCGCACCAAGCTCACACTCCGGGCAGACAATGAGAAATTCCTCACCGCCCCACCGGGCTGCTACATCGCTATCGCGCACACCTTGGTTAAGCACGCCACCAACTCTCCGCAGCACCTCATCTCCGGTACCGTGTCCAAGTGTGTCGTTAATTTTCTTGAAGTTGTCGAGATCGAGCAGGATGACCGACAGGGGGCTGCGATAGCGTCGAGATCGCGACAGCTCCTGTTCGAGAACCTCATCACCCTTGGTGCGATTATAGATTCCGGTGAGCACGTCGGTTATCGAAAGCCGCTCCAGGCGATCATGCGCGTCTTGAAGCTCCTGCGTGCGTTCGCCTACCAGCCGTTCAAGCACCATGGCGCGTTCCTCAAGCTCCTTGATCGGATACGCCTCGGTCTCACCGTGGGCATTGGTGGGCTGCGAAAGGTGTTGGTGCTCAAGAAGCCATTTTCCATTCTCGTCAACGCAGAAAAGTGCGGTCATGCGCGCGTTCAGGAGTGTCAGTTCCTGATTGAGAATCTGTGTGTGCATGTCAAGCTCAGCCCTAACGAGTCCCATCCCCGGGCCAAGCTGCTGGCATTCAAGGAAGTTGATTGTGTACTCAATGCGGTTTGGTGCCTGAGAAATGTCGCGCTCGTAGAGAAGCCGTGATGCTTCGATATCGTCACCACGTTCGTCTAAAGCCGTGCCAAAGCCGGTCATGTGCGGGCTGAGCAGCTTCAGCGTGCCTTCGAGATTACGTTCCGTGAAGTACGCCTCAAGGTAGTGGTAGAACGCCTGTTTGATTTCCTGAATGGAGGCCACCGCTTTCACTCGTTAGCCGCGCGCTGTTGTTTGAGGCGAGCAACTCCGGCAAGCAACGCGGCCAGGAGCAAGACCGCAAGGCTGAGTCCCACCGCCACCCATTTCGCTGTGGTCACCACGCCCAGGCTATCGGCTATAGCCAGGCGATCTGGCAGGCTATTGATTACGACGAGGATGAAGACGTTCTCGATGTAGTCAAAAAAGGCAGCAAAGACTGCAGCAATGGCACCAACTTGGTATAACCTCGGCCGGTTTAGTTTTTCCAAGGCAAAGTAGCGGACACTCAGCGCTAAAAAACCGGCATAGGCAATTGCGTACATGAAGTCGACGGCAAGCATGGTGCGGTAGAGTTGCAGTTGTGTTGAACTCAGTTCGCCGAGGATGAGGTACACGCGGGTGGCGTCGGCGTACCACTCTGTATCCAGAATGGGAAAATCTGCCAGGTTAGATACCAGCAGATATAACGCCACGGTCGCAACCGCCAGCCCAAGGTGTGCACGCCGTATTCGGGTCATACCCGCAATGTAGCGCGCCATTCCTCCCAGGGCAAGTCCACTGCGGACCTGATGGCCAGCCTTCCGTGGGAACTGCCAGCACCGGGTTTTTGTGGGTAAGGCGGGAGTTTCCACCCACTATCACCCGATACATCGCCATAAATCTCCACTTTCACCTTGTGTAATCGATTACCTCCTGCCAAATAAGGGTGCGCTCACTACTGCCAAGTTCGTGATGCTATTGATTGCGCGTAGCGAGTTTCCGGTTCAGCATAAAGTATCACGAAATTGAGTGGAGGATTACGAAATGGAGACAGCAACAATGGGCGCACAAGCGCGCATTCAGCGCTTTGGACGCTTTCTCAGCGGAATGGTGATGCCGAATATCGGCGCCTTTATCGCATGGGGACTCATTACGGCAATGTTCATCCCAACTGGGTGGATTCCAAATGAACGTCTGGCGGCCTTGGTCGGCCCCATGATCCTGTTTCTCTTACCGCTGCTGATTGGTTTCACCGGTGGGCGGATTGTTTGGAACATTCGGGGTGGTGTTGTTGGTGCTATCGCGACCATGGGTGTGATCGTTGGCGCGGACATTCCCATGTTCCTGGGAGCAATGCTCATGGGCCCGCTCGGCGGATACCTCATGAAGAAGTTTGACCAGGCGGTTGAACCACATGTGCCTGTCGGTTTTGAGATGTTGGTGAACAACTTCTCTGCCGGAATTCTTGGTGGCCTCTTAGCGGTGTTCTCCCTCGTGGCCATTAACCCTGTTCTGAACGGGCTGACTACCGCACTCATGATTGGCGTTGAGTCTATTGTGAACCTCGGACTGCTTCCGCTTGCATCACTCTTCATTGAGCCTGGCAAGATCCTTTTCCTGAACAACGCCATAAACCACGGTGTCCTGGGGCCACTTGGTGCGGCGCAGGTGCAGAACCTGGGGCAGTCGATTTACTTCCTGCTTGAGACCAACCCCGGGCCTGGTCTTGGAATACTCTTGGCGTACTTTGTGTTTTCCAAAGGTGCTGTGAAAGACTCTACACCTGGATCTATCATCATTCATTTCTTTGGCGGAATCCACGAGATCTACTTCCCCTACGTTCTCATGAACCCAGCGCTGCTGCTGGCCGTTATTGCCGGTGGAGCATCTGGCGTGTTGACCTTCTGGTTGCTTGGTGCTGGTGCGGTGGCAACTCCCTCACCCGGTAGTATCATTGCTCTCATGGCGGTTGCACCTCGGGGTGGGCACATTGCAATTCTTGCCGGTGTTGTGATCTCAACCGGGGTCAGCTTTGCGGTTGCTATGCCCTTTGTGCGGAGTTTCACCCGTCGACAGGTCGATGGTGGGGCGAATCTTGAGAAGGCTAAGGAACAAGTACAAGCAATCAAGAGCCTTGGTAGGGTGGAGAAGATTGTGTTTGCATGTGATGCAGGCATGGGTTCCAGTGCCATGGGCGCAAACCGACTCAAGAAGAAACTCAAAGCCGCTGGGCTCGATGTAGCGGTTGAGCATGTCTCGGTGGACGAGATTCCCCAAGATGCACAGCTGGTCATTTCCCACGTCAACCTCACCGAACGGGCGCGAAAATCAGCTCCTCATGCTCGACACTTTAGCATTACCAACTTTGTGAATGCTCCTGAGTATGACGATATTGTGGCCGAGCTTGTTGAGAAAGCAAAGGGGTAAGGAACAATGGCTGGATTCGTTGCACGCGTAGTTGCAAGCGGAACCATCTCAGTTAAACAGGCCGCCTCCGACTGGGAGGCGGCTGTTCAATTGGGTGGGGACATGATGGTGAAGGCAGGTCTGGTGGAGCCGAGCTACGTTCAGGCCATGATTGAGAATCACAAGACAATTGGGCCGTATTACGTCATAGCACCCGGCATTGCTATGCCACACGCCAAACCGGAGAATGGTGTGCTCAAGACCGGTTATGCGGTCGTGACCCTGGCCAACCCAGTTGAGTTTGGTGATGAAGAAAACGACCCGGTAGATATCCTCATTTTTGCAGGTGCGGTAAACCGTGAGGAACACAACGAGGAGGTTGTGCCACAGGTGGCCGAACTCTGTGACAGTGAGGCCTATGTTCAGCGCTTGCGAGAGGCTGACAGTACAGCGGCCGCAGTAGCAGTACTCCGTGATTTTGAGAAGGCTTTTGAGGCAGGGGAGTTATAGACAATGAGAAGTATTGGTGCCCGTTTATACGGGAAGAAAGATATTCGCGTCGAGGCCTTTGAGCTTCCGCCCATCAAGGAGAATGAAATCCTGGCACGGGTGTTTGCTGACAGCCTCTGTATGAGCACACTCAAGGCAGCATCGCTCGGCTCAGACCACAAACGCGTTCCCGACAACATAGCGCAGCATCCGGTTCTGTTAGGTCATGAGCTCGCCGGTGAACTGGTTGAGGTAGGGGCCGCCTGGAAGGATCGATACGAAGCAGGGCAGCGCTTTACCATTCAACCAGCCATTAACTACCGTGGCAGCATGGACTCACCCGGATACTCCTATGAATACTGTGGCGGGGACGCGACCTACATTATTCTTCCACAAGAGCTCATGGAAATGGATTGCCTGTTGCCACATACTGTCTCGGACCATTTCCGGGCGGCTCTCGCCGAACCATACTCATGTGTCATTGGGGCCGCACGCGGGCTGTTCCGTACCGACCGCACCAGTCACAATCATTACATGGGGATTCGGGCCGGAGGCGCAATGGCGATACTGGGTGGTGGTGGCCCTATGGGGCTGGCGGCAATTGACTATGCATTGAGTGGCCCGCAACGGCCCGCAAAGCTGGTGGTGACCGACCTTGAGCAGGATCGCCTGGACCGCGCGCAACGGATATTCCAACCAGTTGCGGCCGAGCGAGGCATTAGCCTGTTCTTTGTGAATCCTACAAAAACAGAGGACGATGAGCGCGAACTGAGACGGCTTTCTGGTGGGGAGGGATATGACGATATCTTGGTCATGGTACCGGTAGTACAGCTGCTGGAGCAGGGCAACCGCCTACTGGCCTTCAACGGCTGCATGAACTTCTTCGCTGGTCCCACCGATCCCAACTTCACCGCCAAACTCAACTACTACGGAATGCACTATCTTGAGCACCACGTAATAGGGACGACCGGCGGCACCGTGGACGACGAGAAAGAAGCATTAGAGCTGCTGGAAAAAGGACTCACTCGGCCTCAGGCTCTGGTGACTCATGTCGGCGGTCTGAACGCCGTGCCAGATGCCACATTGCACCTTGATACGCTGCCCGGTGGCAAAAAACTCATGTACCCGGGAGTGGCCATGCCACTTATTGCGCTTGATCACATTGAGGAGTTTGCGGCGACGGAACCCCGCTACCAAGAGCTGGCCCAGATTGTGGCAAATGCTGACGGGCTTTGGAGTGGCGCGGCTGAGGAGTGGTTGCTCGCGAACGCTCCGGCAATTGAGACGGTGGTAGCACAATGATTGAAGAAATGATTCATGTCGCCTCGGAGGAAGGTTTGCACACCCGCCCGGCCAACAGCTTTGTTAAGCTGGCAAAGGGGTTTTCGTCAAAAATCACTATCTCTAAGGGTGACAAAAGCGCAACCGGAACCAGCCTGCTCAAGATTATGAAACTTGGCGTGGTGCAGGGTGACGCAGTCAAGGTCACCTGCGAAGGTGAGGACGAAGCACAGGCCATGGATGTCGTACGGGCTTTCCTGCTGGGTGAGACCCCGAGTTCCGGCGAGGAGGAAACAGCGTCATGATCAAAGGTATAGCAGCTTCCTCTGGAGTTGGGGTGGGGTTGGCAGTGGTCATGACTGCTCGTGAGGTACCGCAGGGAACGGCTCCTGCGGGTGCCCCAGGCGGCGTGGCTGCTACCTCGACAGGCGGCGCCACCCCAGGAGCCGCCACCGCAGGAGCCGCCACCGCAGCCGCCAGCGAAAAGCAACGGTTTCGCGCCGGGCGCGAGATAGCCCTGAGTTACTATCAAGACTTGGTAGGGCGGGTTCGCGACGCCGCCGGTGAGGAAGAGGCTGAGATCTTTGAGGGGCACATTGAGATTCTGGGTGGTGAGGACTTGGAGGAGGGCGTTGACGAGCTCATTACTAACACCTCCATCTCGGCCGAGGACGCAGTCCGAGCCTTTTGTGAAGAAAACGCACAGGAGTTCGAGGAACTGGAGTCCGAGTACTTCCAGCAACGTGCCTCTGACATCCGGGATATTGGTAGCCGTCTCGCGGAGGCAATACACTTTGGCAGCATTGCCGACCTCGGCGATATTCCTGAGGAAAGTGTCATTGTCGCTGAGGAGTTAAGCCCCTCGGCAACCGCGCGGCTGGATCTCGGCAGGGTTGTTGCCATCGTGACCGAAAAGGGTGGGCGGACCTCACATGCGGCAATTCTTGCACGCTCGCTTGCTATCCCCTGTGTGACAGGGGTGCCTGGGGTCCTGGCTCAGGTGCCAGCTGGGCAGCTGGTAGCGGTTGACGGTGACAGCGGCGAAGTATGGCCAGCACTAGACCCCAAAGGCGACAGCAAGACCCTGGAGAGCTTTCGGCAACGGGCCAATAACTCAAACCAGCTCAAGGAACAGCGCCGTGAATGGAGCAAGAGTACACCGGCACAAACCGCTGACGGTCGTAGCATTCTTCTGTCTGCCAATATTGGTACTGCGGCCGAGGCCGAGGCTGCCCGGGAGATAGGTGCGGCAGGCTCGGGACTGGTGCGAAGTGAGTTCTTTTTCATGCGAGTGAAGGAGTTCCCGAGTCGGAAGCAGCAGGCTGAGGAGTACCGGAAGATTTGCGCCGCCTTAGCACCGCATACAGTCACTATCCGGCTGCTTGACTGCGGCGCCGACAAGCCGCTTCCCTACGCCCAGCAGAGTCCTGAGGACAATCCGTACCTGGGTGAGCGTGGTATTCGCTTCCTCATGAATAGAACCGAGCAGTTGCGGAATCAGGTCGAGGCGATATCCGAGATTGCAGCCGAGGGGTATGCGGTCAAGCTCATGATACCAATGGTAATATCAGCGAGTGAGGTGAGGGTCGTGCGCGAGGCGGCCGTTGGGTCGGTATCTATTGGGATTATGGTGGAGACACCGGCCTCGGTAATTGCGCTTGACCGGCTGCTGCCGGAAGTTGAGTTCGTAAGTATCGGCACCAATGACCTCACACAGTATATACTGGCGGTAGACCGAGGCAATGCCGGAGTCGCACCCTTGTATCAGGAGTTTCACCCAGCGGTCTTGGCAGCAATTGACTATGTGGTGAACCACAGCCACGCCGCCGGAGTACCGGTCGGGGTGTGCGGCGACATGGCAAGCAGGCCAGCATCTGCGGTTGCTCTTCTCGCACTTGGAGTAGATCAACTGAGTGCCGGAATCGATGCCATACCAGATCTCAAGGCAGCGCTTCGGAAGGTTACGAGCCAAGACCTTGAGAACCTGGCACGGCAGCTCCTATCAGCGCCGGATGCCGATACGGCTCGACAGGCAGCAGAGAAGCTGGTGCACGACGTGGGGCGACCCTGGGAGTAGAATGATGGACGACCGCTTGCCGGGCATACTCCGGCTCCTTGCGGATCATGCGGACTACATCACTATCGAGCAGATAGCAGAACTCACCGGTGCCGGGGTGCGAACCATACATCGCGATTTGGAGCGCCTGGAGCGAAGCCTGGCCCTGCGTGGAGTCCGCATGGAGCGGCGCCGTGGCTACGGCGTACGGCTCATGGACCAGCTGCCCAAAGAGCTGCTGCCCGAGTCACTTCCACAAGCCCATGACCGCAATAGCGAGGGTGCTCAACGCCCGTTCCTGATCCTGCTCTATCTCATTACGGCCGGGCGCTGGATCAAGATCTCGGAACTAGCTAACACGCTTATGGTGAGTGACTCATCGGTGGGTACTGACCTCTCATCGCTGGAAAACTATCTGCCCGAGGGTGTTGTTCTGGAACGGCAGAAGGGTGTTGGCGTCAAGCTGGAGGCCGAGGAGTACCAGGCGCGCATGCTCTTTCTCTCTGTCTTCCCGCGTATCTTTCCACGTAATCTTGTAGTGCGCGAAGCTGCGGACTGCGTTGACCCGCCGTCACAGCAGCCCTCACAGCAACGGAGCACTGCCGGTCGCTTGCTCAACTCAATGGGCGTGTATCACGCCGGGGGCCGAATCATGGGCGCAGTGGCCGTTGCCGAGGAGGCCTGTGGTTTCCGCTTTGCCCCGTCCTTTGCAAGCCTCGTATACGGCTACTTGTTCATTGTACGGAGGAGGCTGCCGGAACGCGGCCCTACGCCAAGGCTGCGTTCTCCCTTTTTTGAAACTCCCCAGGTGTTTGTACAAGCCGCCGAGCAATGTGCCCAGTTTGCCTTTGAGGATCTCATCTCCGGATCTCCTCCGACAGCAGAGATTGATCTTCTTGGACGCCTGCTTTCGGCCGCCGAACCGGCTGACGTACCGGTTGATGTGAGCCACATTGTCGGAACCCTCAACCCCGGCATTGAGCGGGTGTTGGAACGAACGCTGAGTCGAATTGAGGAACGCGAACGAACCTGGCTGCATGACGATCAGTCTTTGCTCAACTATTTGCGGGTAACCATAGCGGCGGCGCTTCGACGTGCCGGGCTTGGAATTCCCAGGTGGTACGAGTTTGCGGTGGGGGGCTATGGTGCAGACGACGCCGATACCGACCTTGGTGATGAAATCTCTTCGGTGCTCATAGACGAGGTACTCAAAGAGTTTGAGAAGATGCTTTCTGAAAAGCTGCGCGCCGCAACTCCGGTACACAGTATCTCGCTTGGCCAAGAACTTAACGAAGCTGCATTGGTGCTGCGGGCCCGACTCGCCGTCTTGCAGCAACGGAGAGCAGCCGATGTCCGAGTCAAGGTGCTGTGTTACGAAGGGCTAGGAATGTCGGCCTACTTGACCGCACTTGCGCGGGAGGTGCTTCCCGCAGGTGCGCTCATTGACTCGCGGTGGGAGGGGAGTCTCAGCGCCGAGGAGGCCGAAGAGCATTACGACCTCATCATCACCACCTTTTCTCTTGATGCAGGAAAGGTACCGGTACTCTATGTCGATGGCGACGCCACGCCACAGGAACTACGGCGTCACATGCGTGAGGCGGTTCTTACTATTGCACAACAACCACGCGCTCCCAGAAATACAGGCGCCGTCGCAGCACCTCGGCCGGAGCAGGACGACGCTGCTTTGTCCCTGCCCACCGTGATGAGTGTAATTCACGGCTTCTTTGTGATGGAGCCGACGGGAGAGTTGGACATCATACAGCGTGCGGTTGCGGCATTGAATACGCGCGGTGACTGTAAGGTGAAGCAGTTGCGTGCCGACTTTGAACGCCGTGAGTCCTATGGAAGTCTGATATTTGAAGAGTATGGGATTCAGGTGTTACATTGCCGTTCAAACGGCGTGCCTGAGCCTCGTGCCGGTATGCTGCGAGTCGCTGGTGACAGACCGTCGGTATTGGTACTTACCGCGCCGGTCTCGGCACCGTCCTCACAGGCACGGGTGCTGTCGGAGCTTGTGGTTGGCATCAGTGACCAGCAAGGCTTTGCCGGGCAGCTGCTGCATGCCGACAGAGGTGAGATTCAAGGCGCCCTGCTTTCGCTCTTCAGCCGGCGCGCTCTTCTGTCTTAATCCCCCTCGCACCCACCGACCCACACTGTTTCGCCTTAATCTGAGCCGCCGCCAAGGTGTAGCCCCCATCTCCACCGTCAATGAAGTGAACCTCGTCCGGTGTCCGCAGATGCATGATACAGGTTATGAGGGCATGGTTGGCCACATGGATTCCGTAAAGAATCTGTCCAGCCTGCTCCATTTCATCAAGACGCTGAACCAAGGCATTGCGTCCCTCCGGACTACAGGCCAACACCATTTTGAGACGCCCGTCGTATTTGCGGAAATCAGCGTGGGTGATGTTGTCACGGTGAACCTGGCTGAAGGTCTTGTGAGAGTTCGACAGCGGCAGTTTGAGACGCACCGCGATGTTCACCACAATAATCTGAATAGATATCGATAGACGTTGTAGAGCCAGCACAAAGCCGTGCCGACCACGGGTATGCACCAGGGCCTCGTTGTCTATCTCCTCGCGCGTTTGAATCTGCTGCTGAAGGCCGGTTGCTACCGGGTGGTACATCTCTTCCTCGCCCAGGCTTACCCGCACCGCCTCGGACACTTGGCGGATAGCCCGCTCGCGCAACTCAGGGTCGGTGTCACAGGCATCTACAATGAGAGCGACAACCTCGCCTGGCCCGGACGGGATCTCACGCCAGCGACAGCTGAAGCCCGAGGTGTCAGCCTTGGCGGCCCTGGTCGCTGAACTCGCACTCTCGGATTGGGCACCGTCTGGCTGCTGAGCGTCTGGCTGCACATCTGCCGACTGTCCGTCGCCCAACCCCGCACCACCGGACTCCAGCCCGGTACCACCCTTAATGAGCTCCTCGGCATATGCTACCCCAGCGCCGTCAAAAACCGCCTGGGTGTATTTCTCACTGACTCGAAGCTTGGCAACACGTACCGGTCGTTCCGGTACAACGACATCGCTCACCGAGAGTGAACCAACACGCAGCTCAAGACCAAAACTCTGCTGTATCGTGGCCTTCAGGTCACGCAAATGAGCAATTACCGGCTCGGCCAGACCCGGTGGGAGAAGCAGGGTCACCCCATCACCACCGAAAGTGAAAGGGAAACGCAAATGGCCCACCACGTTGCTGGCCACAGCAAGCCCGACGACCCCGGCAATATTGACCTGCTTGTATTTTCCAGCCGCTATCGCCTCGGTGGAGTTTACGACGTCGGTCACAATAATGATCCAGTCTTTTGGTGCATCATGATAGTTTAATGCTGAGAAGATCTCATCAAAGCGCTGGAGCTCTGGAAGATCGTCATAGAATTTGTCAATCTGCATCGGGGTACCTCCGCAGGTAAAGTATACTCATTTGGTTCGATATAGGCACCATGGTTCCCGAACCGGGCGTTCCAATATAGAATGGCATATCACAAACAGACTTCTACGGAGCCAATAGAGTGCCGAGCCAAAGACTACATCCACAGGTGCTACAATCAGGGACGCCGTCGGCCCGGCTCGGGGTTGTCTACTTCCAGCTGCTGTGTGCAATGATGTTTTTCGGATTGAGCTTTGTGTTCACCTCACTGGCGCTCACCGAACTGCGGCCGGTGAGTATTATTGTGGCGCGGCTGCTCATCTCACTTTCGGCCATGGCTCTGCTTTCCCGGATACCGGCAGTCACCAGGATTGTTGGCGGACTGCAACTGCCTGCTGTCTCGGACTACCGCGTTTTCGTTCTCGTTGCGGTTTTCCAGCCCTTCCTCTACTTTCTGAGTGAGAACACCGGCTTGCTCTATGCTGGGCCCGCAGTTGCTGCAATCATTGTCGCCACCATACCGGTTGTCACACCGTTCTTTGCCTTTCTTCTCTTGCGCGAACACATCACACCACTTGTCATACTGAGCGCCTTTGTAAGTCTGGCGGGGGTTGCTCTCATTGTGTATGCAGGTGGAGAGGCCGGTGGGGCGCACCCCTTGGGAGTTCTCCTGATCTTTGGTGCGGTGCTCGCCGCGGTGGGATATGCCATAGCGCTGCGCAACATGCCCGGGCGTTACAGCTCATTTACCGTTGTCTTCTGGCAGAATCTCATTGGGCTTGGGCTATTCCTCCCGGTGTTTCTCGTCCTGGACATGAGTGCCACTGTCGCTGCCGGGCTCCCAAGTCGGTCGGTAATTGGGGCTTTGGTGTTCCTTGGAGTGTTTCCATCGACCCTGAGCTTCATCTTTCTGGGCCGGGGAATTCGGGTGCTCGGGGCGGTCAAGGCGAATATCACTACCAATACCGTGCCGGTGTTTGCCGCTCTCTTTAGCGTGGTGGTGCTTGGTGAGGAACTGAGCCTCATAATGCTCCTGGGAATGGCTATTGTCATAGCCGGAGTCCTCCTGAGCCAACACCGCAGCCGACCAGTTCGTGGGCATTCCGCCGAATAGTTGAGTCATTTGGCAATCTATCCTTGCATGAGTTGCGACACGCTCGCGAAGTGCGGTACTCTACCAGTGGCAACACAGCCCGCACGTGGTAAGACATAGTAGGAAAAATGAGTGCACATGGCCACATTGATCAAGAACACTTCGAGCATCTCTTTCAGAGTTCGCCGGTTGCAATTATTGTATTGGACGGACAAGACCGCGTGGTGGACTGCAATGTAGAGTTCACCCGTCTATTCGGATACACCATGCAGGAAACGGTTGGGTGCTATCTTAACGAACTCATTAGCTCCCCGGAAATGATGGCAGAAGCAACTGCGCTTTCGCAGGTAACCTTGTCCGGGACTCGCATTAGCAAAGAAACCAAGCGGCGGCGCAAGGACGGCACCGTTATAGATGTTGCCATTACCGGAGCGCCACGCGAGATTGGTGGACGTACATACGTGTACGGCATTTATCAGGACATCACCGAGAGGAAGCAGGCCGAGGAGCAGGTAGCGGCTT
>REEM01000204.1 GCA_007695055.1 Spirochaetaceae bacterium
CTCAAAGTCAACAAGCTGCAAGTTTATGACGGCGTGACCATAGTCGACGCGGCTCGGGTGGAACCGGGGGATATTGTTGTACTGTCCGGGCTTGATGAAGTCCATATTGGAGACACAATCTGCACCAAGGACTCACCGCGGGCAATGCGGCGCATAACCGTAGATGAGCCGACCGTGGCCATGCAGTTCCTCCGCAATACCGGGCCTTTTGCAGGTCGCGAAGGTAAGCACGTACAGGCAACGAAACTTGGTGAGCGACTGCATCGTGAAACCCTGCAAAACGTCTCACTTCGGGTTGAGGACGCAGACGACAAGGAAGGCTTTCTGGTCAGTGGGCGTGGTGAGTTTCAAATGGCAATACTCATTGAACAGATGCGGCGTGAAGGTTTTGAGGTCTGTGTCGGCCGGCCCCAGGTTATCTTTCAACAGAAGGACGGTGTGCGCATGGAGCCAATTGAGCGCGTGTACATCGACTGTGGTGATGGATACTCCGGCATCGTGACCGAAAAGCTCTCGGTGAGGCGCGGCCGCCTTGTGGGACTCGTAAACCACGGCAACGGTCGAGCACGACTTGAGTTCAGCGTTCCTTCACGGGCCCTAATTGGCTTCCGCGACGAAATGCTGACCGACACCCGCGGTACCGGCATAATGAACGCATACATCGAGGGTTATGAACCCTACCGTGGAGACTTCCCTACTCGCTACACCGGCTCGCTGGTGAGCGACCGACAAGGGAGCGCCGTCCCCTACGCCCTTTTCAACCTGGAGCCGCGCGGCACCATGTTTGTTTCTCCGGGTGACCCGGTGTACGAAGGCATGGTCGTTGGAGAGCACAACCGCGAGAACGACCTCGACGTGAACCCGTGTAAGACCAAGAAACTCACCAACATGCGAGCCTCGGGACGCGACGACAACGTAATACTGACCCCGCCACGCCCCCTGACAATGGAAGCGGCAATCAACTTCATTCGTGACGACGAACTTGTGGAGATCACCCCACAGTCTATACGCATTCGTAAGCGAATACTCCAGATAGGCGACCGTAAACGAAACCGTGACTAGCGGCCCCGACTCTGTCTAAAGGAATCCTTGCATTGAAGAACAACGGGCACTACAATGCAATCAAAGAGTAGTGCCCAGTGAAGCCTCAGCAAAGAAAAGTACTGATTGTCGACGACTCCATTATCCTCGGCAAGACATTAGCTATGTTTCTCAACAAAAACGGCTACCAGTCCGACACGGTCAGCTCCGGCGAGGCGTGCCTGCACCGGGTTGAGAACAACGATATTCCGGACCTCATTCTCATGGACATTTATCTTGGCCCAGGCGGCATGAATGGGCTGGAGACCACGCGCAGGCTCCACGTGAGTTACGATATCCCAGTGGTGCTCCATTCCGCATATAACGACCGCGAGACACTCCGCAGCACGCAGTTCATGACGAAGTACGGGTACATTTACAAAACTCCGGGGAATGAGGAGTTTGTGCTAGCGCACATAGAAATGGCCTTTAAGCTCATTGAGCGCGAGCGCATGTTCCGTGACCTCTCAGCCCATCTCCACCACATTAAGGAAGAGCAGAACGCCTTCCTGGCCAGAGAGATTCACGACGACCTTGGCCAGTCAATTGCCGCTCTGAAAATGAACCTGACCATACTTGAACGAGCAGCCGACCGTGCCGAGATGCAACCGGTGATAAGCGACATGCGCAGTATCCTCGACAGCACCATAACCAAAACGCGTGCGCTTATCCATGAGCTCAGACCTCCGGTTCTCGACACGAGCGGTATTATTGAAGCTCTGCGATGGCACCTTGCAGACTTCCGAAAGCAATTTGGCATAGATGTTGAGTTTGCCCCCGGAATTGAGGAGCTGGAACTTGGCCCGGAGAGATCGCTGGCGGTGTTCCGGATCGTGCAGGAGGCGCTCACCAATGTGGCGCGTCATTCCGGTGCCACACACGTCCGGGTCGATGTACGCAGCAACAGCCGCAACTTTCTGGTAGTGATTACCGACAACGGCACAGGCTTTGCCCGGCAGTCCACCGCGAACGCTTCTCGCGGCTTTGGCATTCTGAGCATGACCGAGCGTGCGGAACGCATAGGTGGCCGCTTTAGAATACACAGCGAACCGGGAGAAGGAACTCGCGTGACGGTTGTTATGCCGCACCCTCGCCACCATCTTCCCTTGGAGGTAGAGAGTCCTCAACTTGAGCTACTGTCCGAGGCAGTGGAGCGTGAGCAATGATTCGGGTGTTCATTGCCGACGACCATGCATTAATCCGCGACGGATTTGCCAAACTCGTCAACGGCGAGGAAGACATTCGGCTGGTGGGTGAAGCCTGCAGCGCGAGTCAGCTCTTTGAGATGCTTCCAAAAGCCGGGCGGATCGACGTTCTACTCCTAGATATTGGACTCCCCGACCGCAACGGACTTGAAGTGCTCAAGGACCTGCGGCTACGGGCACCGGAAGTACGAACTCTTGTCCTCAGCATGCATCCGGAGGAGCGCTACGCGCTACGGGCTATAGCTGACGGAGCGGCCGGGTATGTGACCAAAGACTCAGCCTCGGAAGAGCTCGTAAAGGCAATACGCCGCGTGTATACCAAGGGTCGCTATATCTCAGAGACCTTAGCTGAGCAGTTCTTGCCGCAGTCCAGAACAGAGGTAGAGACACCACCCCACACCTTGCTCTCGGACCGCGAACACGAGATCTTGCTGCTCATAGGCGGCGGGATGTCGGTGCGTGAGATCGCGGAGTCACTCGCACTGAGCATTAATACCGTGAACTCCTACCGGCGCCGGCTACTGCAAAAGATGTCTCTTAAGAGCAACGGCGAACTCATTCGTTACGTTCTGCGTCACCAGTTAATAGAGTAAGTCCCACCATAATTCCTGACCAAACCATTATTTTTTGCCACACATAATGTGACACACAATACACAGATTCTGTGGCATACAATAGAGAACACTGCGTTAATACTAGAGTTTCACTCAGTTAAATTTTTATTTATGACATCGTACAGCGCAATAGGAGTAACGAATGAAGAACATACGCTTGGGGGTGAAACTCATAGGTGGTTTCATACTGGTAGCGCTCATTGTTGCAGCCGTTGGAGTCTTTGGACTCACCGGTGCTCAACAATTGAACCGTCATGTGGTGGAGATAGGCGAGGTTCGGCTACCGAGCATTGAGGCGCTCCTGGAGGCCGAAATTGCAGCCGAGGAGATGCTGGTCGCCCAACGTACGCTTCTGTCCGAGCAGTTAAACCAAGGGCGGAGAGACTACTATCTTCAGAACTACCGAGCGGCTCGGCAGGAGCTGCTTGATACCTGGGAGTATTTCACCACCTTACCCGCCACGGCCGAGGAAGAGCGGCTCAGCGCCACCTTTGAGAGTGAGTTCGATGATTGGATTACGCTCAACAACCAGTGGCTACAACTAAACACCGCTTTTGAACGCATAGGGATACTGGACCCGGGTATGTTGGTAGCGGACATCCAGCAGTTTCGTGGAGACCACTACGCAGTAGAACTAGAGGTATCAATGCTCCTGCTGTCAAACCAGGTATACGAAGGTAATGATGACGCTACGGCATGCAACTTTGGCCGCTGGCTGACCGGTTTCTCAACTCAAAATGCGGACCTGCAAAGACTCCTTAACCAGGTTCGGCCTCCGCACAATACCTTTCATCAGGCAGCTGGACAGATCCGTGACCTCCACCGCGCCGGAA
>REEM01000027.1 GCA_007695055.1 Spirochaetaceae bacterium
GATCACGGCCTGATCCCGCGTGAGGAGCGTGAGCAGCGCAACGGACACCCGGCGCTCTGCATCTGGCTCACCGGCCTCTCGGGCAGCGGAAAGAGTGCTATTGCCCGCGAGGTAGAACGCCTGCTGTTCAAGGAGCGGGTGCAGGTGATACGGCTGGACGGTGACAACCTGCGCCACGGGCTGTGTGCCGACCTGGGCTTTTCCGCCGACGACCGACGTGACAATGTGCGGCGCGCCGGGCACGCCGCACGGCTTTTGTTTGAGTCGGGGCAGGTGGTCTTGTGCTCGCTGATCTCGCCCTACATCGCGGAGCGCGACTTTGTCCGGGAGCAGTTCCCGAACGAGCGTTTTCTGGAAGTGTACGTGAAGTGTGACATAGATGAGTGCCGCAGGCGTGACCCCAAGGGGCTCTACAAGCGCGCAGATGCTGGCGAGATCACCGGCTTCACCGGCGTCGACGACCCCTACGAGGAGCCCACCAGCCCCGACCTCGTAATAGACACCACCGGCGCCGACCTCGAGTCCTCGGTGAAGGAGCTGCTTGCGGCTATAAAGGCGCGGCTGCGAGCCTGAGTCCGCCGCGCCGCCGGGCGAGGCGCCCCGTGGCCGGGACGGCCGCCTGCGGCGACCGCCCATCAGCTGTAGCGCGACTCCAGCTCACGCAGCGCGGCGCGCAGGTTGTCAAGCTTGCGGCCGCGGAAGCCACCATCGACCTGCTTGAGCCATTTGCGGTGAATGCGAAACACCAGCACCGGCACCACCGGTGCCCCCACAATATGCGCCGTAGAGAAGCGATGCTTGCCGCGCTGTGTCTTCATGAGCTTCCCGTCGCGCGATATCATGACGCGGCACAGGTCGGCCGAGCGCTCGCGGATATATCCGTGCTGCTCCATGCTGCGAATAAGCTCCATGTAGACCTTCTCAAAGAGCTCATCCAGTTCCTCAACCGTGTGGGCAACATGACTCTTGTGGTTAAATGAGCCCTGCTCCTGAAGCACTTCTAAGGCATGCTGGTACAACTTACTTTCGCGAAAGTTATCGCGGTGTTGATAGAGATCAAGCATCTTGGTGTAGGTTCTATGCTCGGTAAAGTGGTGGCCGTGCAGGTCCCAGTTCCCGGGATATACCAGGAGCTCGTACGGGGCGCGAATGATCATGGAGAGTACGCGCCCAAGCTTGTGCGAATGCAAGGCCTTGGTCTTGATATGTAGGGCGTCAAGCGGCGGCGAAGCGTACCAATCTACCTTGCGCGGGTCTATCTGCAGAACCAGGTCGTCAAAGAGCACTCGGTGCGCTCTGCGCCGAGTCATGATCATGAGTGTTCCTCTGCAGACCGGCTTAGTTCATGGATATGTGCCCGCCGGTCGTCGTAGACCTCGTCTATGAACCACTCGCCCAAGGCCTCAATGCGGCGCCGGAAGCTGCCCGGTATGTTCACAACCCGGCGGAAGAAACCACCAACCTCAACACCCACCACCGCGTAAAACAGCAGGTAGTCGTCTATGGGCATGGCTACCAGTTGAAAGCGTAGGTTCTCGGTACCAATAACCGGAATTATGAAGGTCATGCGGGTGGCGTTGGTCAGACTCATGGCAACTGCGTCCGAACCGCCTATATAGGTGGTTTGGAAAAAACTTCGTCCAAAGTTGGAGTCCACCAAATGCAGGGGAAAGCTGTCCTCTGCCGGAATGCGGCGGACAATGGGGTCGGGTTGTTTGTTGCGGTTGCGTACCGAGTCTATTCTGTAGACATCCTCAAAGAGCACCCGCTCACCGCCGGTTCGGCCGGACATGTAGGTAACACCGGAGAGCCTGCTGACCGCACGCAGCTTGTTGTACAGAAACAACAGGACATCGCCCTCTACCTCCGGCTTAGGCAGCAGATACAACACCTCGTTGACCACGCTTGGTTTGTGGTCGGCAAAGGCGCTTCGCACCTGATCCGACACACTGCTATTTGGCATGTAGCGAAACTCAATACCCTTGTCCTCGGTGTAGTACTGTATGTACTCGTTTTCTATGAGCTCGGCGCGCTCGGCGGCGCTCAGGTTTGGTACCACCCGCCGTAGCATGGCATCCGCGCCCTCGGGATCTACCTGTACGGAGGCGCTCTGCGCAAACACACTGCCTGCTGCCAGCACACCGCTGAACAGGAGTCCAATTATCAAGATCGATGTTCGCATTTGTGTAGTTTTCATCACGCGGCAATAATACCGCGCTTCTGATAATTCCACCAGTGACCCGCTATAGCTGCCGATAAAATGAACAGGGGGAAAAAGCCGATGTCGGACGCACAACCGCTTGCGGTGCTCCATGTAATCTCCGGTCTCAGCATTGGCGGGGCGGAAATGATGCTTCTCAAGCTGCTGCAAACAACCGAACCCGGGGCGGCCCGTGCCGGGGTGCTGTCGCTCAGTGAGGGTGGGGTGTTGGCGGACGATATCCGCGCCCAGGGCCTTCCGCTCTGGCACATTGCTATGCCCGGGGGCTTTCCCAGCCCCGGCTTTAGCCGCCGGTTTCGGGCGGTGGTAGAGGAGTTCAAGCCCGATGTTGTCATGGCCTGGATGTATCGCGCCAACGCAGTCTGCTCGCAGTTGGTGCCGCGCAGGATTCCGGTGATCTGGAATGTGCGCCAGTCACTTGATCATAACAGCTCGCAGCGGCTGCTCTTTCGCTTCACACGCCGAGTCAACCTCTGGATATCCGGGCGGCCGCGCATGGTCATTTACAACAGCCGCGCTTCACATCAGCAGCATCTTGAGTTTGGCTTCCGGGCCGCAGAGCAGCGCGTAATTCCCAACGGCTTTGACCTCGACCGCTTTCAACCCCAGCCCGAGGCCCGCGCGCGCCTGCGCGGCGAGTGGGGCGTAGCAGAGGGCGATCTTGTCTTTGGAATTGTGGGACGCTTTCATCCCATAAAGGATCACCTGGGTTTCATCCGGGCGGCGGGCCTGGCGGTGCTTCAAGAACCAGAAGGCGGCGCGCGAATGGTCTTTGTTATGGTCGGGCGTGGGCTCGACAGGGACAATGACAAACTCATGGCCGAGATTCGCGCAGCAGGAATTGAAGAGCGGGTGCATCTACTCGGAGAGCAGCGCGACCTGCCTGGTCTTTACAGCGCCTTTGACGTTCAGGTCAGCGCCTCCCTGGTGGAGGCCTTTCCCAACGTCCTTGGTGAGGCCATGGCCTGCGGGTTGCCGTGTGTAGCAACAGCGGTTGGTGACTCAGCCTGGGTCGTGGGCGATACCGGGCGGGTGGTGGAGCCCGAGCGCCCGCAGCAGCTGGCGCAGGCCATGGTCGAACTGGCTAAGCTGGCTCCGGAGGAGCGCCGCGCCCTGGGCGCGGCCGCACGGACTCGTGTGCAGCAGGAGTTTGGAATTGCCTCGGTGGCGCAGCGCTTCCTGGAGGCCCAGCGTGAGGCGACAGGTCGTCAGGCTGGCAAGCCGCCAAGCCGACGGGGCGACAAGCTGGCAGGCCCCGGGACAAACCCTAGTGATTTTCCTGGGCCCTCGTGATATGGTACAAGCCACATGAACAGAAGAAGACGGAATTTTCTACGCTACGTTCTCATGCTCCTTGACCTCTTCGTTATAGCTGCGTCATACGTCTTGACCTACATCTTCCGAGATCAGCTTATCTTCTTTGGCTTGGAAGAGTTGGCCGGGTTCGATGTCTACTTCCCTTATCTGGTAGTCGTCCTCATTGTGTGGATGATTCTGTTGCGAC
>REEM01000110.1 GCA_007695055.1 Spirochaetaceae bacterium
CTGCGGCCTCGCCGACATAAGCTTTGAGCCGTTCCGCGTGGTCGCCCGGGCGAGTTGGAATGTAGACCCGGTACCCGGCCTTTAGAAGGCTTTGAACCACACCCTCACCAATTCCACCCGAGCCTCCGGCCACAACCGCTACCTTGCTTTCCTTCATACAACACCTCCTGAGGTGATAAGCCTTATACAAATGGTAAGACTATTCGATGTAGTTGTACACCTCAATATAGCAGCTTAGTAGTTGACGAGGTTATTACTTTGTAATACTCTTGCGATGATTGGTTATATGCTTATATGCCCAAATAAAAGGAGATCTTTATGAAGAAAATTGTTTTTCTGGCATCGTTACTGCTCTTCAGCAGTATGCTTGTATTTGGCGCTGGGAGGAGCGAAGAACAAGGCTCCACACCAGAGGCAAAGGTTGAGGCCGCCCAGGTTGGGGTTTTCGTTTCTATCCTTCCCCAGACCTACTTTGCCGAGCGAGTGGGTGGCGACAGGGTGAATGTAGAGGTCATGGTGCCTCCGGGTCGCAGTCCGGGGAACTACGAGCCCACGCCGCAACAGGTAACGGCACTTGGCAATGCCGATCTTTTTTTCACAATCGGCGTCCCATTTGAGAACGCTTTCATTCCCACAATCAAAGCAAACGTACCAAACATCAGGGTCGTTGCAACTGATGCCGGTATTGAAAAACGGCTCTTTGACAGAGACGGCGCCATGCGTCCCGACCCACATGTCTGGATGGACCCAATTCTAGTAAAAGAGCAGGCTGCGGTAATGCGGGACGCATTTATTGAAGCTGATCCTGACTTTGAGAGCGCTTACAGAGAACGGTATGCTGCATTTGCCGCCGAGCTTGATGAGCTTGATGCCGAACTCCGTGAAGCTCTGGCACCCGTTTCCGGTGGTTCTCTCTTCGTATACCATCCGGCATTCGGCTACTTTCTGGATCGCTACGATATTGAACAGGTTGCAATTGAGACAGCGGGCCGTGAGCCTTCGCCAGCCGAGCTTGAGGCGGTCATAGAGCGTGCCAAGAATGAAGGAGCCCGAGTTATCATTGCACAGCCGGAGTTTCCAAGAAATACCGCTCGCGCGGTAGCTGAGGCAATCAACGGATCGGTTGTTTCGGTGGCTCCACTCTCGCCTGACTATTCCAACAACATTCGTTCCATTGCTCAGCAGGTTCGGGAAGGGTTGTCAGAGTAGTGGCTCAGAAGAGATTCCCAGTTGTAACCGCTCGGAACCTTAGTTTTGCGTACGACACCGCTGCGGTATTGCAGGGGGTGAACTTCACGGCGTATGCCGGGGAGATGATTGCGGTTATTGGTCCTAACGGCGGGGGCAAAAGCACCCTCATTAAGCTGATCTTGGGATTGATAGAACCAACCCAAGGAAGTTTGCATGTACTTGGGAAACGGCCTTCCGTCGCGCGGGGTGAGATTGGGTATGTGCCTCAGTACACGCACTTTGACACTCGCTTTCCCATTAGCGTGCGGGAGGTGGTGTTAACCGGTTGTACGCGCCCGGTATTTGGGAGACATACGAAAGCCGACAAAGCGGCCGCGGCGGGAGCCTTAGAGCGCGTTGGACTCAGTGATCGTGCACTGGACTCCTTTGCAGAGCTTTCCGGTGGACAGCAGCAGCGCGTGCTCATTGCGCGCGCGCTGGTGTCCGACCCGAGTATTTTGCTTCTGGATGAACCTACGGCAAACGTAGACGCATTCATGAGCGACCGATTCCTTGAGCTTGTGGTGAATCTGGCGACCGACCGAACAGTCTTCTTTGTCACCCATGATACCGGGTATGTGTCGGAAGAGTCCGACCGTGTCTTTTGTATCAACCGGTCACTTGTCGAGCATCCGGTCGCGGCGCTTCGGCAAGACCTCGTTCACGCCACCTACTCACAGCCGGTACGCAAGGTTCTTCATAATAAGCATATTGATACAACGCACATGACCTTATGAGGTATACATGAACGCATTGACTGCTTTCTTTGCCGCACTCAACAACCCAAACGTGCCGTTCATTCGCTACGCTCTGTTCGCTGGGCTTATGTCGTCGACGGCATTCGGCATGGTTGGGGGCATTGTGGTGGTTCGCCGAATTAGCTATGTTGCTGGCGCCATAAGTCACGCTGCTCTTGCAGGTCTTGGAGCCTCGTTGTATTTTAGCGAGGTACACGCAGTCCACTGGCTCACCCCAATGCTTGGCGCTGGCATTGTTGCGGTCCTATGTTCCTGGATTATCGCGTTGGTGACGCTGTACGCAGCCGAACGCGAGGACACAATCATTGGGGCAATCTGGGCTGTAGGTATGGCTACCGGGCTCATATTTATTGCCAAGACTCCAGGCTACGTAGATGCCATGAGTTACCTCTTTGGAAACATTCTTCTGGTCGGCCGCACGGAGCTGAGAATCATTGGCATGGCGAGTTTTGTGACGGCCCTAACCGTCATTCTGTTCTATCCGCAAATCCAGTCCCTATGCTTTGATGAAACATACGCCGAGACGCGCGGGCAGCCCACTGCGTTTTTCACCCTGCTGTTGTATACGCTGTCGGCAGTAACCGTGGTACTCATGGTGTCGACGGTTGGAATTGTAATGGTTATTGCTATGTTGACGCTGCCCGCAGCCACGGCCGGGCTGGTTGCTCGTCGTCTGCAAACAATGATGGTGCTGGCAATTGCACTGTGCGCGTTGGCCAACACCGCTGGCCTTGCTACCAGCTACTATCTCAACGTGCCAACAGGCCCTACTACCATCATTCTCAGTGGTGCTCTTTACCTTGTCACACTCGTACTTCGGACTGCTGCAAAGAGGCTTCGGCGCGGGATGTAGGCCGTCATTGGCGCCGCACGTAGGCCCTGTCTATAAGCACTTGCCGCCAGCTACAGTAATACTTTATATTACCACTACTCATGACCGCTGGAGCCGAACGAGGCAAGCGGCGAATGCAGGAGGTTATTTTCATGCCAATTGACATAAATGAAGATGGACGCATACCGGTGACCGTGCTCACGGGGTTTCTTGGATCCGGCAAGACAACTTTGCTCAATAGAATACTTGCGGAAAAGCACGGGAAACGCATTGCGGTTATAGAGAATGAGTTTGGTGAGATTGGCGTTGATCACGAGCTGGTCATTGGCGCCGACGAAGAGGTCTTTGAGATGAACAATGGCTGCATCTGTTGTACCGTGCGTGGTGATCTCATTCGAATTCTGGGAAAGCTCATGCGGCAACGTGATCGGTTTGACTATATATTAATTGAGACAACCGGTATGGCAGATCCAGGGCCGGTGATTCAGACATTCTTCATGGATGACGAGCTGCGCGATGCCTTCCGGGTTGATGCTTGCGTGACGGTAGTTGATGCCAAGCACCTTCCGCTGCATCTGGACAAGCAAGAGGAAGCCCTTGAGCAGGTCGCATTTGCAGATGTCATTCTGCTGAACAAATGTGATCTGGTTTCGGAAACCGAGCTTGAAAGTCTTGAGGCACGACTGAAGAGCATTAATGTGCGGACCAAGCTGTATCGGTCGACCAATGCCGAGGTTCCGCTTGACGCTATACTTGATGTCGGAGCCTTCAGTCTGGACGACGTCTTGGATATTGATCCCAAGTTTCTGGAGCCAGAGTACCCTTTTGAATGGGCTGGAGTTCTGAACTTAGCTGCCGAGTCTTACACCGTTGAGCTCCGCTCGGGGCCGGATCCAAGCATGGACATGGCGTTGTTCAAGCTCAACGGAGCGCCGACGAGTGCTGAGGGTGTCGCCCCAAGTACCGAACGGGCAGTACGTTTGTTTGCGGAGGACTACCTCCCGCTCTTTGACGGCGCTACCTGTGTACCAGCTGAGCAACGATATCGACTTGAGACTCGCCAGCCTCAGCAGACATTCGTGCTTCAGGTAGAGAACCCAGGGCTCTATGCAATGTACACCGAGCATCATCCGAACGAGTTCAACATGAAAGTTCGCAGAAACTCCTCAGGCGCCATAGTCGCACCGGAAAGGGAGGCCGAGTTCAAACCGGATCACCAGCACGACGACGAGGTCACCTCGGTAGGGATCAACATTGCCGGAGACCTTGACGGCCCCAAACTTGAAAGCTGGCTGGGTGCGTTGCTACGCATACAGGGCCCTGACATTTACCGCATGAAGGGTGTGCTTTCGCTCGCCGGTCAGGAGCGGCGCTTTGTGTTTCAGGGTGTCCACATGCTCTTTGACGGGAATCCCGGCAAGGAGTGGGGGCCGAACGAGGAGCGCAAAAACTCGCTGGTGTTTATTGGGCGCTATCTGGACCGCGCAGAGCTTGAGCAAGGCTTCCGTCAATGTATCGCGTAGATGCACGCCCGACCCGCATTGAACTGGAGCCTGCGCATGCCTTCTCGGTTGATGGAGAAGTTGTTGAGTTGGCGTGGGGGTACGAAGATCAGCAGGTATACGCTGCAACCGCCGACGGCGAACTGTGCCGCTACGACACTCAGTCGAAAAAGAAGGTTTGGCGTAACACCATGCACAGCGCTGGGGTGAGTTCGCTCTCACTCTCAGCCAATGGGGCCTTGTTAGCAAGCTGCGGGCTTGACGACCACCTCTATCTCTACAACGCGTGTACCGGCACCATTCTCCAGGACGAGCGCTTGCCAGCCTGGGGGGAACGAGCTCGGTTTTCACCGGACGGGGAGTACCTTGCTGTTGCGTGTGGGCGGCAGGTGCGTGTGTTCCGTTGCGGTGCTGGCTCGCTTGAGTTGAGTGATGTGTTTGACTCCCATGCAAGCACCGTGACCGACATCGCCTGGGATCCGAGTTCTCAGCGCATAGCTGCAACCGCGTACGGGGCAGTGTCTGTCTGGCCCATTCAGGACCCAGCCAATGTGCGGCGCTTCGAGTGGAAGGGCTCATCATTGTGCGTGGCCTGGAGTCCAGGAGCCCGATTCCTTGCAACCGGCGACCAGGATGCGACGGTCCATTTTTGGTTTGTTGAAAGTGGCACCGACCTGCAGATGTATGGATACGAAAACAAGGTGCGTGAACTGTCGTGGGACTGGTCGGGACGATACCTTGCGACCGGCGGGGGCAGAGTGGCCTGCATCTGGGACTGTGAAGGAAAGAAGGGGCCGGAAAACACCCGACCGCTTGAGCTTATGTACCATAGTGAGAAGGTGAGGGCTCTGCAGTTTGCGCACCACGACCGCATTGTAGCAACTGGGGATGGGCTTGGAATGCTTGCCATCTGGGATCCATTTGACGATATCGGACCTCGAGAATCTATAGAACCGGTAGACCGCAGAATGCTGCCGGATGCAGTGAGCGTTCTTTCCTTTTCTCCCGCGGATCGCTACCTGGCTGTTGGCTGCGCCGACGGTACGGTCTTTCTGTATTTGTGCCATGGTCGGGGCATATGCTGATGAGTACGGCCCTCTGCGTCTCTACGGGACCGATATTCTGTTCAACAACGCTGGAAGCACCATACGCAAACCCATCCATGAGCTCTCACTGGGCGCGTGGAACCAGGTTATCACAAACAATCTGACCAGCATGTCTCTTGTTACGCGCGAATCATATTGAACACGTGGCCACGCGTGGCTATGTTTCATGTATGAAGACGAAAGCGGTCAAGACCAAGCAACTACGGGATAACTTAAGTAGCTATCTTCGCGAGGTTCGTGCAGGGGTGCGCATCCTAGTTCTGGATCGAGACGAAGTTGTCGCGGAGCTCCACGAGCCGAGCGGGTTATACCCGGCACCGCTTTCGAGCATGGCGGAGGAGCTAGTGAGACAGGCCAAGCTTATTCCGGCACGTGGAGAGGCGGTGGAGTGTCCGGAGAGCCCGGTCAAACTGCCTGCCGGTAGCGCTACTCGGTATTTGGACGCGGATAGAGATGAGCCTTATGGCGCTGTACGTTGACAGCTCGGCAATTCTCGCCTGGATTTTTGGCGAGGCTGCCGGTGAGCACGCACGCAAGGTCATGAACTCGGTGAGCCCCGTAGTCAGCTCTACCTTGAGCGTGTTGGAGGTGGAACGTGCGGTGCGGCGAGCCCTCAGCGTAGGGCCATCACCGAAGCTGAGGCCGTTAAGCTTCAAGGTATGTTCCGTTCGGTCAGTCGTGGTTGGGAGTTTATGGAAATGACCCCTGAGATTCAGCGCCGCGCTGCTGAGTCGTTCCCGGTGGAGCCACTACGCAGCCTTGATGCGCTGCATCTTGCGACGGCGCTGTCCTTTCTTGAGTTATACAGCGATCTTAGGGTTTTGAGTTTCGACACGCGAATCCTTGATAATCTTGGTGCTCTCGGGGTGCCTGACTCTGCCGGTGGTTGAGTGGCAGAGGTCTGGGTGGAACTCAACTGCTCAACGAGAGAGCAAACATACTTGATCGCTCGGCGCGCATAGTTCCGGATCGTGACTCACCCGAGCCGAGCTATCCTCAGTTTGTCTCTCGAGCCAAGGCGATATTAGGTGAGGTGAAGGGCGTGCCGGTTAGTGATCTCATTCAGGAAGACCGCGGTGAGCGCGTGTGAATGCCTGCCTGGACAGCAGTGTCCTGGTGAAGCTCTACTATCCGGAACCGGAGAGCGAGCGTGTTGAGCGCTGGATACATCTACACAAAGCACAGCTTCTGTTTACATCTCTTCATGCCCAATTGGTCGCGGGTCTTTCTTGACGCCGAACGCATTGGTGAAACCCTTAGCAGGCGCTTGGGAACACGGTCGCTCGACATACTGCACATTGCTGTAGCGCGTGATTCGCCGGCCGATGTCTTTCTCACGAATGATGCTCGTCAGGGACACGCTGCGGAACACTACGGGCTGCAGGTGGAGTTTCTTTCCGGACTGGACTGAGCATATTCGGATTCTCTTTGTGGAAGCGCGAATCCGAGCGTACACCGTAATCCGCGAGTTCGGAGCTTAGGTGCCTATCTCGCGGGCCCGAATTGAGGCAATAGCGCCCGCCGCAACCAGAACCAGCACAATGAGTAGCAAGAAGGCGGGCCGGTAGCTTCCGGTGAGGTCAAAGACCGCGCCAGCTACGGTGGGGCCTAGAGAGCCCGCAAGCGTGCCCACAAAAATAGTTGTTCCGTAGAGCAGCCCGTGGACTCGGATTCCAAACAGCTCCGCCACGAGCGGTGAGACACAGGTGAACATTCCCCCATGGGCAAATCCATAGATCACCGCAAAGAGGTACAGCAGCACAGGGCCAGCCGCAAATTGCAACAGCACAAAGGACGTCAGCATGATGGCATAGCAGTACAACAGTGCGAGTCGCCCCCCGATCCTGTCCACGAGGCTCCCCATGACCATGCGCCCAGCTATGCTAAAGCCGCCAATCACCGACAGAAGCCCAGCCGCGAATGCCCGCTCAATCCCAAGGTCGGTGGCGTGCGGTACCAGGTGCACTATGATAATGGGGGTGCAGAACAGCACCGCACCCTGCGCAATGCCGAGTCTGAGGAACTCCGGGCGGCGCATCATGTCCCGTGCGCGCTGCGGAGGCGCCTCCGGGGCACGTTCATCTACCGCTGGGGGAGTTGGGGTCGATGCTTCCACGACGGCTGCTAAGTTCGGGAGTACGGCTGCATCCTGGTGGGGGACACCGGCGTCCTCGGGTGAGCGGTACATCCAGCGAGCTGCCAAGAAAACCAAGGGGCCGGTCACCGCGGCTATCCACAGGTAGGCGTTGCGCCATCCGAAGAGCGAGATAAGCACCGCCGCGGCTGCCGGTGCAATGACCTGCCCGGTGCCGGTACCGACCTTGACTATAGCCGACATCCGACCACGTCGCCGCTCAAACCAACGCGCTACCGCAGAGAGAGTTACTACATCGTGGCTGCCGAAGGCAAGCCCAACAAAAATAGGGTAGGCCACAAGCAGGTGCCACGGCATGGTCATGCGCGACATAATGAGAAACCCCAGCGTAATGGCAACACCAGCAGCACTGAGAATGCGGCGCGGGCCGGTGACATCTGTGAGCCGTCCAAACAGCATTGCAGTAAAGCCCATTACAAGTGATGCAAGCGAAGGCGCCGCCGAGATTGCTGCCCGCGACCAGCCGAGCTCTGTATGCATGGCGTCAAAAAACACACCGTAGGTGAAAATGGCACCGACAATGGTGCCCTGAATAACAAAGCCAGCGGCAACAATGGCATAGCCATGGTAATGTTTGCTAAGAAGGGTGACTGATTCTTTTCTCATAGGTGGGCTTAGTATACAGATAACTTTCCAGGTGGGCACGCCGCGATAGCCAGAGTTTCCTTCTGTACCACGAGACAGTACACTACAAGCAACAAAAGGCGTTGAGGTTACCATGATACAGTCCCTACGAATCACCACCGGTTATCCCAGCAGGCTGCCTGGAATTGGAGGTCGCACGCATGCCTTTGAGGACCGCATTAATGTGTTGTTTGGGCCAAACGGAGCTGGAAAGACAACGCTCTTGAGAACACTTGCCGTGTGCACTGGGTGCGGCGAGGGCGGATGGTCGGACCATGGAGCTCCGCAGGACCCTGGGTACAAGGTACGTCTGCGTTGGAACGGCGACCCGGTCTTTTATCAAGACTGCTACAGCCAGTCCGAGCAGTCGTTCCTGGGGGGCTCATATCTGGAAGAGCATGAGGTCTTACGCTCGACCGGTGAGAAGCGCATTGGGCTCATTAACGAGCTCATTGACTATCTTGAGGAGCGCTTCCTTACGCATGTAGTTAAGAAGTCCGGCGAGCGCCCTACGCTGCTGCTGGATGAGGTAGATAACCACATTGGCTTTGCTGGCCAGGCCGTCCTCTGGAAAGAGATATTCCCGCGCCTGTCAAAAAAGTACCAGCTCATTATTTCCACCCACAGTATCTTTCCGGTGCTGCTGCGCACAGAGAGCAGCTTCCGCAGTGACAACATTATTGAACTCTCACCCTACTACCGCTTGCAGTGCCTCCAGGCCCTTGGCGAGGCAATAGAGCACTACAACAAGGTTCAGGGCTTGGAGTGACAGCAAATCTACCTCTTTGTCTGTGCGCTAACGCACAGACAAACCAATGACTGGTGCCTATTGTTTCCTACAGTGCGAGTAGCGCGCTCGGCGGCATATTGAGCGAGCGCTACCGGAAGGAAGCCTGTGCAACCAGCAATACTTACTGCGTTTTTCGTTGGACGAGAAGAGGCCCAGACGGCGCTTAAGAACCTAAAGCGCAGGGGAAATCAACGTGTCGCGCTCATACACAAGGACTCGGGCGGCCGGGTGGAGACTCAGTCTCCGCTGCTGCAGCTTAGACTCCAGCGCGGCCTTCTTGCAGGGCATTCGCGGCTGCTTGCAACCGATGAATCTGCACTCGTCCTGCAGGCCCCAATCGCTTCGTTGCAGAGTCCGGTGGCACAGCTGCGTGAGAGCGGTGATAGCCCGCCGCTGATCTTTGTCCTTAACCCCAAACACACCGGCATTGTCGACGACCTTGGCATTGTCGCCACACCGCTATCTCCAGTACAAATTCAGGAGCGCGCCGCGCATCTGGCCAGTACTAGCCAGGTGAGCCTCAAACCGGCCAAGGCCACGGTGCTGCTTGACCGGCTCAAGCACATGCGTGCGTGGATAGGACCGGTGTGCCGGGATCTGTCCGCGGCCGTCGCACTTGGGCAGCGTGCGACGCCCGTTGTTGAGTGGATTCTGGATAATCAGTACATCATTGACGGCAGCATTAGGGACGTGCAGCAGAATCTGTCACGCCGTTTCTACCGGGAGCTTCCGGTGTTGAGTGACGGGCCGTATCGCGGGTTACCTCGCATATACGGACTGGCACGGCAGATCGTTTCAGATACCGGGCTGCGTCTTGATAGAGACACCATTGTTGCGTTCATAGAGGCGTACCAGTCGGTTGCTCCGCTGAGCACCGCGGAGCTGTGGGCAATTCCCCAGATGCTCCGGCTCTCACTTGTTGAAGGCATTGTCGCGCTGGCCTCCCGTGGTCTGACCGAGCTGCGAGACCGTGAGCTCGCCGACTTCTGGGCAAACAGACTGATAACTGCTGGACGGCGAGACCCCAATCACCTGTTTCCTATGATGGCTGATCTGACCGAGCGCCATAGCACACCTAGTCCCCATTTTGCATTTCAGCTGCTGGACCATTTGTACGGAGAGGACTCTACCTCAGTACTGGTGCGGAGCTGGCTGGAACGGGCTTTTCAGCGGCCTATTGAGGATCTTAACGCCGGAGAACAGGACCGGCAGGCCAAGGAGCAGATTGCGGTTGGGAACGCCTTCACCAGTCTAAGGGAACTTGCGCAGGTAGACTGGAGAGATGTCTTTGAGCAAGTCAGTCACATGGATCGGCTGCTGCGGCGGGATCCGGCCGGGGTTTATCCGGAAATGGATTTCGCGACACGCGACCGCTATCGGCGCGCAGTTGAGCAGTACTCACGCCGGTCCGGGAAGACGGAGCTGGAGGTCGCTCAGGCCTGTCTCGATTTGGCTTCCGAGAAGGCGACACACATAGGTGCCTATCTGGTTGGAGACGCCAAAGCGGTGCTGGCCCGCAGCTTCGGTGCCGACGAACCGCTCGGCGAGCGCCTGCGCGCCTGGGCCACCCGTCATCATACTGCGGTCTACCTCTTAGGAGTCGCCGCGGTCACTGCGCTCCTGGTTGCTTTGATTGTTCACTTTGGTCTGAACGGCCTTCCTGCAACTACCCGCGTTCTGTTCGCGCTCATTGCGCTGCTTCCGCTGAGCCAGCTTGCGGTGGAGATGGTGAACTACCTGGTCATGCGGCTCTTTCCGCCCCGTGCACTGTCAAAGATGAACTACAAAGAGTCGGGGATTCCTGACGCCTGTCGAACGCTGGTAGTTGTTCCCATGCTACTGGTGGACGAGCGCACAATTGACGAGCAGGTGGGCAAGCTCGAGATACGCTACCTGGCGAACCGGGACGCCAACCTGCTTTTCAGCCTGTTTACCGACTACATCGACTCAGATACTCAGGTCAGCGACAATGACGAACCCCTGCTGCAGCGTGCAATTGCCGGGCTTGAGGCATTGAACCGGCGCTATGGAGAGGATCGATTTCTCCTGCTCCACCGGCAGAGGGTCTGGAGCGGATCTGAACGCGCCTTCATTGGTTGGGAGCGCAAGCGCGGCAAGCTCGAGGAGCTCAACCGCCTCATTGATGGAACACGGCCCGAGGACGCTGAGCAGCTTGTCTACCTGGGTGACCCGGAGCGCCTGCGAGAGGTGCAGTTCGTTATCACGCTCGACAGTGATACCCAACTGCCAGCTGGCACTGCCCGCAGAATGGTTGAGACGCTGTCGCACCCGTTGAACCGACCGCAGATTGACGCCACAGGCGGCATAGCCGCCGGGTCTTACACCATTATACAGCCTCGCGTGAGTCCCTCTCTGCCGAGCACGAGCGGTTCCCCCTTCAGCAGACTTTTCTCGCAGGCGGTAGGTATAGACCCCTACACCCGTGTTATCTCGGACCTCAACCAGGATCTCACCGGCGAAGGCTCCTACCACGGAAAGGGCATTTACGATGTACGGGCCTTCAGCCGGGTACTGTCGCAGCGTTTTCCTGAAGCCCGTCTGTTGAGCCATGACCTGATAGAGGGCGCCCACGTGCGGGTAGGGCTGGCGAGCGATATCGAGTTACTGGATGAGTTCCCGCAGGACTATCTGAGCTATACCACGCGGCAGCACCGCTGGATCCGGGGCGACTGGCAGATTGCGGACTGGATCTTACCCCGCGTCCCGGGTGCAGCTGGCACACATGCACCAAACTCTCTGTCCTGGTTCAACCGTTGGAAGATAACGGACAACCTACGCCGTAGTCTCATTGCTCCGGCGAGTCTGGCCCTGCTTGGGGTGGCGTGGTTTGGTACGCCGGGGACAGCCCTCATAGCCTCCATGGTCGTTGCGGCCCAGCTGCTCTTTAATACCCTCATGCCGCCACTTACCATGGCCACCACCCGTGACGGCTTCAAGTCACTCTCGCTCTCGACACTGGGCCACGACCTGCTGCGGACGCTCGCAGAGGCCTCTCTGATACCACACCAGAGCCTGCTGGCTGCCGACGCCATTGTTCGTGTGGCCTATCGTCGTCTGATATCTCACAGAAACCTGCTGGAGTGGACCGTCAAGCGGCCGAAGTCTCGCGCTTCCCTCACTCCCTTGGCCGGACTGTTTGTAAGTCTTGGACTCACAACCGTGGTGAGCGCCTTCGCCGGGTGGGCACTGTTCACCTGGGTGCCTGGGAGCGCTCTGTTTGCCGCGCCCTGGCTGGCGGTCTGGGTAGGCTCCCCACTCACGGTCTGGTTGCTGAGCCGCAGACCCTCGGCACGGTCGCGTGAGGGGGCGCTTCCCGCAAATGATGTGCGGTTCCTGCGCACGGTAGCACGTCGAACCTGGCGCTACTATGACGATTTCGTCACAAGCGAGAGTTCCTGGCTGCCTCCGGACAACTACCAGATTTCACACCAGAACCAGCTGGCTATGCGCACCAGCCCTACCAATATCGGCCTTTGGTTGCTCAGTGCAGCAGGCGCACGGGATTTCGGTTATCTGAGCGGCGACCAAGTCATTGACAGGCTGTCGGACTCAATGAAGACCATTGCTGGCATGGAGCGTTTTGCGGGCCATTTGCTGAACTGGTATGACATTCAGACACTGCAGCCACTTGAACCCCGCTACGTGTCGACTGTGGACAGCGGCAACCTGCTGGGCTCGCTCTGGTCACTCGAGCACGGGCTCAAGGCGATCATTGACAGCTCCGTTCTGGATGCGTCGGCGGCTGCGGGTTTGCTGGACACGGTGGAGATACTGAGAGAGAGCACCGTTGGCGGAAGCCCGCTCGGCAGACTCCCGGCAGGCACGAGTACCGGAGAGCGCTCACTCCATGACAGACTCAGGAAGCTGACCAATCTGCTCTCACCTGAGTCTGAGAACACCACCGATGCCGTCCTGGTATTGCGGCAGGTACAGGGGCTCGTTGACGAGATCTCGCTCGGAGCAAATACAGCAGGCGCAGCGGACACCGCGGGTACCGCAGGCGCAGCAGACATCGCAGACACCCCCGAGTCTGCCCAGCCGTCTGCCTACTGGCTGGGGCAGGTGAAGAGCCAGGTATCGGCCTGGCTCGCGAGCTGCGACCGCTACCTGAGATGGGTTGAGATTGCTGGCGAGCGCAGCCCCGACGACCTTAAGCTGCTTGGCGAGGACGCCGTTGAGCTTATCCGTCACGACTTGAAGCGTGCACCGTCGCTGACTCGGCTTGCTACTGGCGACATCGCCTCTATTCATATGTTGTCAGAAAAGCGAAAGCTACCGGAAGTGGCCGAAAGCCGCCTTGCACCATGGATAGACCGAGTGATACAGGCCTTCCAAGAATCTCAGTGGATGGCCGGTGAAAAACTTGCTATGGCCCGGCAGCTCATAGGAGATGTGCGGAAGTTCTCTGCGTCCATGGACATGCGCTTTCTCTATGACCCACGGTGCAAGCTCTTTCGTATTGGCTTTAACGTGAGCGAGCACCGCCCGGATAGCGCGCACTATGACCTGCTTGCAAGCGAGGCGCGACTCGGCAGCTTTGTTGCGGTTGCACGGGGTGAGGTACCAATTGAACACTGGTTCTCCATGGGACGTCCGCACGCGAGCATTGGCCGTCGCCACGTTCTGCTCAGCTGGACCGGAACCATGTTTGAGTACCTCATGCCGCTGTTGCTGCTGCGCTCCTACGAGAACTCGCTGCTGGACAAGGCCGCCGCCGAGGCGGTAGCAATACAAATTGAGTACGGCCGCAAACGCCGCCTTCCGTGGGGCATTTCGGAGTCGGCATTCTCGGACCTGGACATCAACAAGACCTATCAGTACAAGGCCTTTGGTATTCCACGACTTGGACTGAAGCGGGGAGTGGACAAGGAACTGGTTGTAGCACCCTATGCGTGTTTGCTCGCGCTGGGGATAGCGACCAAGGCAACGCTGAAGAACCTTCGGCGGCTGGGTGCCCTGGGGCTGCTGAACGAGTACGGCTATTACGACGCCATTGATTACAGTCGTCAGGCGAACCGTGAAGGCAAGCGCGGCGTGTTGGTGCAGACCTACATGTCGCACCATGAAGGAATGAGCTTTCTTGCATTAAACAACTTCCTGCATGCAGGCGTAGTGCGAACTCATTTCCACCAAGACCCGCGCGTGCGCGCGTTTGAGCCTCTGCTGCACGAGAGCATCCCGACAGGTTTGTCGCGATATCTGACGACACGTGCTCCGGAAACCGTGGTGGAGAGCGTGAGCGAGTTCTCACCGGTGGTCAGCCGGTTTGACACGCCCAATACCACCAGGCCAAAAACCCAGCTTCTGGGCAACGGGCACTACTCACTCATGCTCACCAACGCTGGTGGTGGATACAGCCAATGGGGCAACGTTGAGTTGAACCGCTGGCGAGCCGACACCACCCGCGATGCGGGTGGTCTGCTCTGCTATATCCACGAACCCGAGGCCAGCCGACTCTGGTCCAACACCTACCACCCTGTCAACGGAAAGTTTGAGTCGTACAGCGCCGACTTCACGGCCGACCGTGCCGTGATTCGCCGCATTGACAACGGAATTGACGTCAAGACCGAGATCGTTGTCTCGCCTGAGGATGACGTAGAGATACGACGCATCACGCTCACCAACAGGTCGCTCCGCAGCCGCCGTCTCGAGCTCACGAGCTACATCGAACTCTCACTCGCACCGCACCGGCAGGATCTTCAGCATCCGGCCTTCAACAAGTTGTTCATTCAGACCGAGGCAATTCCGGAACACCAAGCCCTCATTGCGTATCGCCGCCCTCGCCGCGAGGATGATGCACCGGTCTTTGCGGGCCACCGGCTGAGCTACCACAACGCAGAGGATGCGGAGAACGCCGAGCTGCGTTTTGAGACCGACCGTGCTGCCTTTATTGGACGTGGGCACGGCTTGGAGAATCCGGTGGGGGCAGTATCCGAGCCGGGCGGAGGGCAGGGCTATGTGCTTGACCCAATTCTCAGTCTGCGCGCAGGTGTGGCTTTGGCTCCCGGCGAGCAGCAGCAGATCTCCCTCATTCTGGTCGCGGGCGAGTCACGGCAGCTTGTTCTTGATCTGTTGGACAAGTATGACGACCCGCATGCAATTGAACGGGCAATGGACTTTGCCTGGGCTTCGGCACAGATAGAGTTGCGCTCACTCCGAATACAGCCGGATGAGGCGCGCCGCTTCCAGCAGATTGCGAGTCACTTGCTTATTCCCAACTCCCGAATGCGCGCGACGACACAGCTCATTGTGGAGAACCGCAAAGGTCAGTCTGCTTTGTGGCCCTATGGGATTTCGGGAGATGTACCGATTGTCCTTCTCAGCATAGCCGACATTCGGGATGTCGGACTGGTTCTTCAAATGCTGCGTGCGCACTCCTACTGGCTTTTGCGCGGTTTCGCTGCCGACCTGGTGATACTGAACGAGGAGGCAAGTGGGTACGAGAACCCGCTCCGCACCCATCTTGAAGGGTTGGTGCGAGGACATGGCCCTGGAGCATTTTTGGTTGGCGCGGATCAAGTACCGCATGAGGATCTTGTGCTGCTGAACGCAGCAGCTCGTGTGGTACTGGTAGCCGCCCGTGGTTCATTGCCACAGCAACTGGGGGTTGCGGTGGGTATTTCTGAGCTTCCGGCGCTCTTTGCCGGAAAGCGGACGGCCGCCTATGCTTCGGCCGAGCTTCCTTTCATGGAGCTTCATTACTTCAACGGTCTCGGTGGTTTCGCTGACGGTGGGCGTGAGTACGTCATCTATCTGGGCGCGGGGGCTCAGACCCCGGCACCCTGGGTCAACATTATGGCCAACCCAAGCTTTGGAACGCTGGTAGGCGAGACCGGAGCAGGCTTTAGCTGGTACGGCAACAGTCAACGCAACCGTCTCAATGACTGGTCCAATGATCCGGTCGTTGATCCTGCCTCCGAGGCAATCTACATTCGTGACGAGGAAAGTGGGGCGTACTGGTCTCCGACGGCTTCACCAATTCGGGAGAACTCCGCCTACCGCGCGCGGCACGGGGCCGGATACACCGTATTCGAGCACAACAGCCACGGCATAGAGCAGGAACTGACGGTCTTTGTACCACTGGATGCAGACGGCGGTGAGCCGCTCAAGCTGCAACGGCTACGCCTGAAGAATACCGGTCAGAGGGTGCGAACGCTTTCTGTGACTCACTACCTGGAGTGGACCTTGGGTGAGAACCGGGAGTCCTCGGGAATGCATGTTACGACTTCTTGGGATGATAGTATTTCCGCTCTCCTGGCTCGCAACCGCTATCACCCCGAGTACGGGGAGCGTCTGGCCTTTGCTGCAATGACACCCGAGGCAAGCTCGTACAGCGCAGACCGTACAAGCTTCCTGGGAAGAAACCGTTCACCAGCGCGGCCGGTAGCCATGGAGCGCACCGCCCTTTCATTGCGGGTTGGCGCAGGCTTTGACCCGTGCTCGGCGCTGCAAACCACGGTCTCGGTAGCCCCTGGAGCCACCGCCGAGCTTGTCATTATGGTGGGCGAGGGCGAGTCACTTGCGCAGGTACGGGAGCTCGTGCTTGCCTATAGGAGCGCGGCCGCCTTTGAGACCGCACTGCTGCGAACACAGGCATGGTGGGACGAGCTACTAGGAACGGTAGAGGTAGAGACTCCAGAGCATGCGGCGAACTTTCTCATTAACCGTTGGCTGCTGTATCAAAGCTTGAGCTGCCGCATGTGGGGACGCTCCGCTACCTACCAGTCAGGCGGAGCCTTTGGATTTCGGGATCAACTGCAGGACTCCATGGCCTTTGTCTATGCCCGCCCGGAAATTGCGCGTGAGCAAATTCTGGTGGCCGCGTCGCGGCAGTTTGCCGAGGGTGATGTGCAGCACTGGTGGCATCCACCCGGGGGCGCAGGAATTCGTTCTCGCATCTCCGACGATCTCCTTTGGCTCCCGTATGTGGTTGCACACTACATACGGGTTACCGGCGACCACACGGTACTTTCAGAGCAGGCGCCCTTCCTTGACGCGCCGCAGCTGGAAGCGTCGGAGCATGAAGTGTTCTCCATGCCGAATGTCGGCTCCGAGCATGCTACGATTTTCGAACACTGCAAGCGGGCAGTAGAGCGGGGGCTCACAAGCGGCCCGCATGGGTTGCCGCTGATGGGCACCGGCGACTGGAACGACGGTATGAACCTTGTTGGCGCCGAGGGCACCGGCGAGAGCGTCTGGCTTGCCTGGTTCCTGGTAGTTGTCTTGCATGGCATGCAGGAGCTGTGCGCCCTTCAAGGCGAGGTGCAGCTGGGCCGCTCCTATGAGCAAAAGAGAGCAGCCTTGATAGGGCGTGTAGAGGCGACGGCGTGGGACGGTGATTGGTACCTGCGGGCATTCTTTGACAACGGCATGCCACTCGGGTCGGCGGCAAACTCTGAGGCAAGAATAGACTCCTTGCCCCAGTCCTGGGCACGTTTGAGTGGTGCTGGCAATGAGAGCCGCACGCAGACAGCCATGGAGTCAGCCTGGGAGCAGCTCGTGCGCCCGGATGAGGCCTTGGTTTTGCTCTTTGATCCGCCCTTTGACGTGAGTGAGCCGTCACCCGGTTACATCCGAGGCTATCCGCCCGGCGTGCGCGAGAACGGCGGGCAGTACACGCATGCCGCACTCTGGTTTGCCATGGCCATGGCGCGTGGTGGCGACGGCGAGCGGGCGGCGGAAATGCTGCGGCTGCTGAACCCTATTGAGCAAACTCGGGACCAGGAGGCGGCGTGGCGCTACGGGGTTGAGCCCTACGTGATAGCGGCGGACGTCTACCGCTTACCGGGCCGAATTGGTCGTGGTGGCTGGTCGTGGTATACCGGCTCGGCGGCATGGATGTACCGGGCATGGCTTGAGGAGGTGATAGGACTGCAGATCCGCGCCGACGAAATGCGTCTGGATCCGGTTATCCCGGCATGGTGGGACGGCTTTAGCCTGCGATATCGTCATGGTTCGGCCGTCTACGAGGTGCAGGTGAAAAACCCGCACCACTGCGAACGAGGCGTGGCGAGCATAGAGATGAATGGACAGCCGGTGGCTGGCTGCGTCATTGGCCTGGAGCGCCACCCGGTACTGCACCAGGTTCTTGTGATCATGGGCGATCCGGAACGAGTTTTAGGCCTCGAGCACGTCAGGTAATAGGCGGGCGAACTCGGTTCTCACAACCTCGTAGCACTCGCACACCCGAGCCTCGAGTCCTGGACGGTCCAGCACCGTAATGTGGCCGCGTTGGTAGTTTATGAGCCCGGCTTTTTGAAGCTTGCCTGCGGCCTCGGTTACTCCTTCACGCCGAACGCCGAGCATGTTGGCTATGAGTTCCTGGGTCATGCTGAGCTCATTAGACGGCAAGCGGTCCAGGCTCAGGAGGAGCCAGCGACAGAGTTGTTGATCTACAGAGTGGTGTCGGTTACAGACCGCGGTCTGGGCCATTTGAGTGAGCAGTGCTAAGGTGTACCGTAAGAGCAGGTGCTGCACGGCGCCCGAACGGGCGAACTCCGCATTTAGTATCGATCCCTTCAAGCGGTATGCGTGCCCAGCGCTCTGCACTACTGCACGGTTTGGCATGGTCTGCCCGCCCATGAACAGCGCAATTCCGACAATCCCTTCCTTACCGACGACCGCAATCTCTGCGGACGCTCCGTCTTCCATAACATATAAAAGCGACACAATAGAGTCGGTGGGGAAGTAGACCCAGTCGAGTTGGCCTCCTGATTCATAGAGCACCTCACCAAGTGGCAGTGGTACCAGCTCCAGGTACTCGGCAATGCGCTCGTACTCCGGCCTTTTCAGAACGGCAAGAAGACGGTTTTCACGCGGTGCGGGTTTCGAGTCCTGGCTTAGTTCGGACATTGCACGGCCTCCAATCGGAAAAGTAGTAGGTGGGGAAAAAAGAATCAAGTGAAGCTCATGCAGCAGCTTGCGCAGAGGTCGGCATGTACAGGGCCATCGCAGTGTCAGCCAACAGTCGAGGCCAGTTCCCCGGCCGCCCGAATGCCGGAGAGATAGGCTCCGTGTGTGGTTGCCGGGTGTTGTCGGTGGGTGTGTTCACCGGCAAAGAAGAGGCGTCCGTCAACCGGTGCCGCAAGGTGTTTGTAGGCTTTGGGAGTCAGGCCTGGGGTGAGGGAGGAGTAGGAGCCGTGCGTGAAGGGGTCGCTGCCCCAGCGTGTTATGAGGTAGGCGCGCGGTTCCGGCACCGAGTTCTTATACATGTGGCCAAGCACGCTAAGTGCAGAGCTTAACACCTGTTCATCACTCCAGTCTTCAATGTGGCGTCCAAAGCGGCCTGCATTAAAGCCCAGGAGCACCGGCTCTCCAGTTGCCGGAAACAGGTTGAGCCACTCACACCATTCCCCCTTGTTCTCCGAGATGTGCCCAAGCAGGTGCACATCCTTCTCCCAGAAAACATGGTCAAACTGCAGATAGAGCTTGTTGAGTACACCAAAACCCATGCGCTTAACGACGCGCTCCTTTTTGGGAGGCAAGGGTGGGTCAAATGCAATGTCGCCTGTCTTAAGGACGCCGAGTGGCACCGCCACCACCGCCGCATTGCTCTGGAATGAAGCTGTCTCGGTGCTGACCCTTACACCGTTCTGCGACACAGATACACCCTTAACCACCTGCCCAAGACGGACATCAATGTCCTGGGCGATATACTGACTCAGCGCATCATAACCGTTGGGGAGCAGCACATCCGGCCCCTTATACTCCTCTGCATCGTCAAACCAGAATAGTGACAGCTCGCCAAGGTCGGCGGCGTACTCTTGTTCAATGCTAGAGTTCAGCACATAGTTGATTAGAGGGAGTTCCGATGCCGGAGTGTTCTTCTTTTTCAGGTGCTGCTCAAGGGCCGTCTGAATTGAGCAGTCCTTGTCGTAGTCGGCCTGCCAAGCCGCTATCTTTTTGTGGAGGCGCTCCATGGTCTTGTTGACCTGGCGGTTCTCGTCTTTGCTTAGCCGCCCACCGCTGCTCGTATAGCGGACAGTGTTCAGGTAGTCGGTCTCAACACGCCGGGCCCCAATTTCCTTTGCGAGTTCATTCAACGGGTTGCCGCGCTTGTGGTGTATCCAGGAAGCACCAAGATCCAGCGGAAGACCAAGCGACCTGTCGGTCCAAATGCGCCCGCCAATCCGCTCACGGGCCTCAAAAACTATGACCCGGTAGCCTTTGCGAGTGAGCTCACGCGCAGCGCTCAGGCCCGCAATACCAGCACCAATAACGACTACATCGCTCTTCTCAAGCTTTTCGTTCATTGCATTATGCTCCTACTACTGCACCCTGCGACGATCTTAAGCTTAACCTCCCGGCTGATGCAGGCAGGCAAGAATTCCCTGTTCGGTGATATCCAAGGCCTGAGTGGCATCCGGTTGACTGTCAAGATTTGGAACTGCATCCCGTGCAAAGATAAACTCAAGCAAGCTCTCGTTCGTATGCTGCACACTGCTTGTCTCTTCAATTTCGTCAATATCCAGGTGCTGGTCAACAAGACTGAAGAGGCGGATGCCTTGTGGGCTTTTCACGTAGCCCTTAGCACGAACCGCCCCGGAAGAACGGAAGAATCGACTCAGCTCGTCCTCTTCAAAAACAAACGCGGCACCGAACCGCCACCCGCAGCTGAAGAAATCCTGGTCTCCGCCTGTCGTGCGCGACCATTCAATTGGTTGCAGAGTTTGGCCGGGCGTGTCCGACTCTGCTACAAGCGTAGGTTCTTGGACGATACTATCTTGCGACGCTGCCGCATGATGGTGCTTTGGCTTCTCAGCGCTGCGATGCGGGTTGTGTGGGAATTGCAAGTACTTGTCGGGTGGGCTTCCACGTTCGGATAGGCCTATGAAGTCTTTTGCTGGCTGAAATGAGTGGGCAAAGGTGTGGAAGTTCTCGAGTTGTCGTGCATCGCACAGATCCACTTTGCTTGCCAAAAGTACGTCGGCTACGAAGGCCTGGTCGCGAAACAAGGCATTTTGAGTGTAGCGAGGGTCGTCAAGCCTCCGCGGATCAATAAGGCAGATAATGCTCTGTAGCTCTATCACATTGCGGTAGTGCTCTTCTTGGAGCATTGCTAAGAGTTGGGTTGGATGTCCGAGTCCGGTGGGTTCAATGATGATGCGCTGAGGGCGGGTCTTACGAATGAGCATTGTGAGCGCGATCTGGGTCGGCAGACTTGCGGTACAGCACATGCATCCACCTGCAACCTCTTTTACCGCAGCGCCGGAAACCGTTTTGCCATCAATGCCCACCTGACCAAACTCGTTAATGAGAACGCCCCAGGGCTCCGAAGGATCTTTGTTGTCGAGCAAACTCTGAATACGTGTTGTCTTCCCACAACCCAAGAAACCCATAACGATATTGGTTGGTATAGCCTGTATAGGTGTGTCCATGTGGCTCAGGCTTCGGTTGTAGAACCGAACTCACGTGGGCTGCACAGTTCCGGTAATCCCATATTCCGAATCTGCGCTACGTGGTAGGTGTCATGCGCAGGCATCCAAATAATTGCTTCACGAACGCTACACTCCCATTCCTCAATTCGGCGTTCTAAGTCATGGACTGACAGCTTCTGTAGCACAGCGATATAGGTGTCATGCACTTTCTCTGCGTAGTCAAGCGCGGCTTGCCAGGCATGCTCCGAGGTGTCAGGAATCGGCGGGAAACTGCCTTCCTGCCACGGGTACGGCAGAAGTGTTTCAGCTGCCCCAAGAAACCGGGTGAGATGAAACTTAAAGAATACGCAGTGGATAAGATTTTCCCATGCAGAGTACCCCTCATAAGTGTCACGTGACGCCGCAGTTGACGCTGAAAGAGGCCGAAGTGTTTCCATGAGAGAATATCCGTTAAAGGTGTGCCCGCGAAACTCACGTTCGCTTTGCTCAATAATCAACTCAAAAATAGCTAACATACAACGAAGGTAACACAAAGTAATACTTTATGGCAACGGTTATACAGCGGCTATAGGCGGCTGTCGCACCCGCACAGCTCTTGCACCGTACCCTATCTGCGACTACTCGCGCATTTACTGCACAGTCCCCTTAGCACGATGTCGTGAGCTTCAAGCGTAAACCCGTGGGGTGTGAGTTGCTGTAGTCCGTCCACGCAACCATGAACCGCAAATGCCCGTTCACAAACTCGACATACGAAGAAATGATGATGTTCTTTTCCGCTGCGTTCATAGCGACAAGCCTCGCCTGGTATTTCCACTCGTATAAGCCAGCCGATCTCTGAAAGAGCAGCTAGTGTTCGGTAAACGGTGGCAATGCTGAGCTTGGGTACTTCTACTTGAGTAATCTCAAGAACCTCAACCGGTGAGAGTGCCCGCTCGCAGGTCTCAAAGGTGTTCTTGATAGCTTCTCGCTGTTTAGTTTGACGCTCCACCGTCGTAGTGTACCTGAAGACTACAGAAGCGAACAAGAGCAAAGTTGACCGTGCTTGTTTCCTGAGCCGTTTGCAATAAGCAGAGGAATCAGATCACTACTTGTTTGCGTGGTAGCACATACACGTGCTCTTGATGGGAAATGATCAAGGGACGTATGCCGTAGGTGGACTGCAGTTGCTCTTGGTTTAGCACATCGCGAGGGTGCCCTGTGGCCCTGCATCGTCCATCTTCAAGAAGAAGCACTGAGTCGCAGTACAACGAAGCAAGGTTCAAGTCATGCAAGACGAGCACCGTTATAAGTTCCTGTTCCTTCGTCTTGCGGTGGATCAGATCAAGGATTTCGATCTGATGTTTCAGGTCGAGATTATTGGTCATTTCGTCGAACACCAGCACGCTGGTGTCTCGGCATAAGCTTCGTGCAATGAGAACTTTCTGGCGCTCGCCTCCGCTTAGCGATGCAACGAACCGGTTGGTGAGTTTCGTTATGCCTAGTTCGGCAATAATCTCGTCGACCCGCTGGTAGTCCACGGAGCGTGGCCGCCAACGGAAACGAGGAACTCGTCCCAGGAGGA
This sequence comes from Spirochaetaceae bacterium, assembly GCA_007695055.1. GTDB lineage: Bacteria > Spirochaetota > Spirochaetia > DSM-27196 > SLAA01 > SLAA01. The sequence continues at coordinate 22,957 of REEM01000110.1, forward strand.
TCGCTTCGTACACCGAAAGCCCGGGAGCCGGGATAAGACTCTGCGGAATATACGAGATAGCTAATGCTCTCTTCTTGAGCGTCATGTGTCCAAGGTTGTGTCCATCCAAGACGACGCGACCTTCTGCAGGCGGCAGAATGTGTTGCAGGCATTTGACTAGTGTTGACTTTCCGCTGCCGTTGGGCCCGAGGATACCAAGTACTGTACCGGATGCACAGCATAGACTGACATCGTGAAGTACCGGCCTGTCTTTGTAGGAAAAACACAGCTTGTCTGCTTCCAAGATCACTCAAAGGCTCCGTTACCGCTTCTGAGAATAAGATGCAAAAAGAGTGGGACTCCAAGGAAAGAAACAATGATACCCACCGGAATCTGCACGGGGGCTAAGATGGTGCGGCCAAGTGTGTCTCCAACCACCAAGAGCAGAGCGCCGACTATCGCTGAATGAGGTAGCAGATGCCGATGATCAACTCCAACAAGCATGCGTGATATGTGAGGCGCCACCAGACCAATAAAGCCGATAACCCCGGTGAAACTAATAATGGCCGCGGTCAAAAGAACTGCCGTCCCTCCGCTGATCATACGAATAAGGCGCGGATGCACTCCAAGGCTCTTTGCCACTTCATCATCGTTGCCGTGCATCACATTCAGGGGCCAGGCGATAAAGAGCAAGACCGGGAGTGCAGTCAACAAAAGAATTCCGGGAATTGCTGTATGAGACCATTGCGCTCCGTTGAGGCTTCCAAAGGTCCAGGATACCACCGCCGAGAGCTGGTATTCCTGTGAAACGAACTGCACCCCAGCACTGAGCGCGCTAAAGAGATAACTCAGTGCTAACCCCGTGAGGACAAGCGTGACCGGGCTCAGCCCTGCTTTTCCTGCAATGAGAAAGACAACAAGCGCACACAGCAGCGCGCAACCAAAGGCCGTGGCAACGACTCCCATGCGGGTCCCAGGAAACGGGGTCAAGTTAAAGACAATAGCCAAAGATGCTCCAAATGACGCAGCCGAGGAGAGTCCCAAGGTAAACGGGCTTACAAGTGGGTTGCGCGTGATCCCCTGCATCGCCGTGCCGGACAAAGCAAGCCCAGCACCCGCGAACAGACCTAAGAACAGGCGAGGGAGTCTGAGGTGATATAGGATTTTCCCTTGGGTGTCCAGTTCAGCTCTCCCAATCATTCTCAAGACTGACACACTCAACTCCGGAGGGGACATGGTCTGACTACCTAGGCTGAGCGAGACCAGGGAGGCTATGAGGAGAAGGCCGCCAGCCGGTAAGACATGCAACAAGAACGCTCTTCCTGAAGCACTTCGGGGTCTTAAAGGATCTATACCGGCGGCCCAAGTGTTTGTTCTTCTAACGTGGGACAGGATAGAAATGTCCCTCTACGAAATGGAATCCTTGAAAGTCCTCCATCCATCGCCGCTCGACCTCGACTGGGTCTAAGTCGGGCAAGAGATCGCCGTAGATCCATTTTGCCATATACGCTGCGCCCACAAGCTTTGATGCTCCACCATGACCAAACTGACTCATCACGTATACCTCGTTGTTTTGAACGGCCGCTATGTCTTCCCACGCGGGTCGATTTTTCATCTCGTTGATAACTCGACGGCGCTGCTCAATAAGAGGAGCTTCCGATAATCCCGTACCTCTAAGAGCGTGATCCGGGGTGATCATTTTCACAATGACATCGGGGTCTTCACGGATCACATCTTCCGGGTCAATGACCGTTCCCGTAATGCCGTGAGGGCGCGTCCGGAAAATATGCTCACCATGTGAGAAGCGCACCATGTCGTAGAAAAAGTCACCTTCAAAGGTCGTGGCAAATTCATTAAGCGTTTCCAGGAAAACGGTTCGGCGGGGCTGCCCTTCAAGGCTGCGCGCTATGTAGGAAAGTACTTCGTTATACCAATCCATAAATTCTTGAGCGGCTTCTTCCTCTTGGAAAACCTTTCCAAGGTTTGTAACTTGATTAATGAAGTCCGCAGTGTCGTAGCCGGAAACTACCAAGACTTCAATTCCGAAGGGGGCAAGGACTTCTTGGGCCTCTTCCCAACTACCATTTTTGGGAAGAATGAGTACTTGCGGATCTAGTTCAATGATTTTTTCGTAGTTGAGCTCGCGTTGACCGCGGCCAATTGTTTGTTCTGGATTGAACTCCTTCCAGAACTCCCGGTCTTGAGCTGTGTTCATGTCTACAGCGATGACTCGATCATTTGCGCCAATTGCGCGGATGAGCTCACTGTTGAAGCGGAGTGCAACAGCCGCGCGTTCGACAGGCAGCGCAACTGTTACCGTCCGTTCGGCATTGTCAACGACAGTTACGGTATCCTGAGACTGGCTGTCGGCATTGCCCTCTTGTCTACCCGCGGCCTCTGCGGAGACCAGGCCTGTAAGCATAAACGCAAGTACAAGGACGCTGAGTATCAGACTGTGAGATTGATACTTCTGTGCCCTTTTTTGATGACGCGAAGAAAGCAAGGAATAAACTCGTCTCATATTAACTCTCCTTAATGCTATTAATAACGCATAATCAATAAGAAGAGTCAAGGATATCTTTAGATTCGGTTCACGTGGAGCGCAAATATTCGCCAATGCCCAAGCGCCGATGGAAGCCTGTCATTTTTGGAATGCTCACTCCTCAATCTGGAGCGCTACCTTAAGTGCCGCCGACAGTTCCGCGAGTTTTCTGTGGCTCAGTGATCCGACGAAGTCGGTGAGGTTGCTTTTTGCTATGCTAACCAGGCTGTCACAATGGATACAACTTGAATGCTTGAGTCCTTCGGCGACGCCAACGCTTACCTGCGAGGCCAGCCCGCTGTTGTTGGAATAGACAGGTGCACATATTACGGTTGCGTACTGCGACTCAATCACTACCTTTCGGTTTACAACCACAAATGCACGTTGTCGTTTCGGATCAGTCTTGCCTGGTTTTTTTACCAGGAAGATGTCGCCACGATTCATTCATTGGCCTGAAAGCCAAGCACGTCTATCGCTTCCTCATTGAGCTCATCCGCGTTAGCATTGATTATTTCAAGTTCCTTCTGGTCCCTTTTCTCCCGTTGATACCGGCGGAGATGGTGCCACGCAGCCTCTTCAATAAACGCTGACCTATTCGCGTGATTGGTCTCTGCAGAGATTGCTTTGAGAAGCTTTTCCGAGAGCGTAACAGAAGTCTTTACTTTCATACCACTAATATACCACTTCGGGCGATCTGCGACAATATTTGGGGGTACAACGTGACCCTTGCACCCGACGCTTTTTCCCTTGTCCCACCCGCGTAGCGTGGTACAATCTCCTTCATGAAAATACTCCTTGCAGATGCATTTCCAGAACAACAGCAGGCGGCGCTCCGGAGCGCCGGTTGTACCGTTGTGTGTGAGCCCGGCCTCAAGGGTGACTCCTTGGTGGAAACTATGGGCGGGCAGCAGCCTGATATTCTGGTAGTCCGCTCAACCAAGGTGCCCGAGGCTGCCATCGCCGCCCATCCGGGGCTGAGCCTTATTGTCCGGGCCGGAGCAGGCTACGACACCATAGATGTAGAAGCCGCCTCCGCGCGGAGCGTCTACGTGGCAAACTGTCCCGGTATGAACTCCATAGCCGTGGCGGAGCTGGCCTTTGGCCTCATTCTGAGTCTGGACCGGCGTATTCCTGACAACGTGGCGGACCTGCGCAGCGGTGTCTGGAACAAGGGTGAGTACTCCAAGGCAGAGGGGCTGTACGGCAAGACCTTGGGTATTGTTGGTCTGGGGCGCATTGCCGGTGAGCTGGTGGAACGCGCCCAGGCCTTTGGCATGAAGACCGTGGCATGGAGTCGCTCGCTTTCGGCGGCCGGGGCTGCTGGAGATACCGCGCGGGCAGCGGCGGCAGCGGCTGGTATTGCGGTGCTGGACTCACCGGAGGCGGTGGCCGCCGCTTCAGATGTAGTAAGCCTTCATGTGGCGTCCACCGCCGAGACCCACGGTCTAGCCGGGGCGGCATTCTTCAAGGCAATGAAGCCGGGAGCCTACTTCATTAACACCTCCCGGGCCGAGACGGTGGACGAGGGTGCCCTGCGACAGGCGGTTGCAGAGAAAGGCATTCGTGTCGGTGTAGATGTCTTTGACGGGGAGCCTGCGGGTAAGGACGGCGAGGTACAGAGTGACCTTTTCGCGCTGCCAGGGGTCTACGGAACTCACCACATTGGGGCCTCTACCGAGCAGGCGCAGGATGCGGTGGCCGACGAGGTTGTCCGGATTGTGAGTAGCTATATGAGCACCGGCAATGCGCCCAACGTTGTGAACCGCATGGAGAAGACTCCGGCCAAGTACCTGGTTTCGGTGCATCACCGCAACCGCGTTGGTGTGCTTGCCTCGGTACTACAGGTGATTAAGCAACACGGCATTAACGTGGACGGCATGGAGAATGTTCTCTTCCAGGGTGGTGAGGGTGCGTGTGCCAACATCCAGATAGAGTCGGCGCTCTCCCCGGAAGGCCTGGATGCGGTCACCTCGGCCCATAGCGATATCTTCTCAGCGACCATGCACGAGATTCCCTGAGGCCGTGGTATGGAGTTACCCGGACGAGCCGGGGACTTCCTTACGCTCAGCAGTCTCAGCTACTTCTTTGTGGACTTGGCCGCTGGTTTTGAGGCGGCCTTGGTCGCTGGCTTTGAAGATTTAGGGGAAGCCGGAGATGCTGGCTTTGCTTTCGTGTTTGCTTTCGGTGCCTTAGTCGCCTCTTTCCAGCTAGCGGTGAAGGTGGAAAAGCGCATAGTTGGTTTAGCCTTGCTGCCGTCGGGCATACGTAATTCAACCGAGGCCGGGGGCAGTCCCATAGCCCGCGCGAGACGGTCTCTCAGGGTGCCGACCGCACCGTTGGGCTTTATCTGCACAACCGGGTTGAGCGAGCCCTCATCGCGATAGCTGTCTGCTGTGGTGCTCTCATGAGCGGCCCAAACCTCGCGAAGCGTTCCTACCTCCATATCCGAGCGGGCGTCGCTTCCGCCCGGCTTGACTATAACGTAGGAACCGGAGGGGAGTACCTCATTAAAAATCCGCTTACTCTCTGCGGTACCAACCTTGGCGTCGGCTCTTAATACCTTGGCAGTGATCTTGGTCATGGGCTCTTCCCCTTAATGGCTTCTTGAATATCGTGCTGCCGCATATGTTTGCACCCATAGCTGTTTTCTGTCAAGCAAACAAACTGCACCTACCCTGACAAATGTCATATGCAATTTTTGACAATTTGCATCTGTTCGAGTGGGGCTTTTACTTCTACACTTGCGGGTAGATTGAAAGGTGGAGGACTCTTATGGCTGGAAAGCTGCTCAAACGCCTTGGTATTGGATTTGCGCTGTTTGCTGTTGTGCTTGTTGTTCTTGGAACCGGGGGATACATCTACCTGCGCAACAGTGAATGGTGGGTCGCGGTCACGCTGTTTCATGACGACTACCGAGCAGAGAACTTCCGCACAATGCATGAGCTCTTTCCATCGGCCCCGGTGCATGCCGGAAGTGATGTCTGGCACTGGTCACGTGATGAACGCCCTTTGTCAGAGCACTACCTCTTTGAGGATGAGGAACGTTCGGTACAGGAGTTCCTGACACGAACCGAAACGACCGGGCTCCTGGTAGCTCATGACGGCACCATCCTGCATGAGTCCTACATGCAAGGCTATGATGCGTCGTCGCTCATAACGAGTTTCTCTGTGGCCAAGACCTTTGCCTCGGTACTCGTTGGGTTGGCCATAGCGGATGGCTATATCGACTCAGTTCATGATCCAATTACAGACTATGTCCCCGAACTCCGCGGCGGCCCTTATGACGGGATATCCATACATCATATCTTGACGATGTCCTCGGGCGTGGCCTTTGACGAGAACTACGAGAGCTTCTTCTCTGACATCATGTGGCTGCCGTCTCGAGTATTCGGATTTGGCGAGCCTATTGACCAAATTCTCAATGAGCTTGAACGAGAGCGTGAGCCGGGGATCTACAACAACTACGTGAGTAGTGACACCTTGGCGCTGAGCCTGTTGATCTCACGGGCAACAGGAAGACCGGTGACTGAGTATCTTGAGCAGCGGCTCTGGCGCCCAGCCGGGATGGAGTCCACTGCCTACTGGAACACCGACAGGCACGGCAATGCCCTTACCCACGCCTTTCTTAGTGCGCGCCTGCAGGACTTTGCACGGCTTGGTCGGCTGTACCTCAATCATGGCCGCCGAGATGGAGTCCAGGTTGTACCTGAAGATTGGGTAACAGAGTCGCTGTACCGGGACTGGGAGGCAGAGCCGCATCTTGCCCCGGGCGAGAACCCGGACTCGTTCTGGGAGTTTGGCTATGGCTACAAGTGGTGGATTCCGGAAGACCCAGAAGGTGACTTTGTGGCAATTGGTATTTGGGGGCAGTACATTTATGTACACCCGCAGTACAACATTATCATTGCCAAGACCGCAACCGATTACTACTTCGACGACAACGACCACGAGAACATTGCCTTCTTCCGAGCAGTTGCACGCGAGATGGGGGCTGGGATTGCGGCTCAAATGGAGTGACCGGAAAGCAGCACTAATGCCGATTTCGCGCTCGATCGCGTCAGATGATGTCGCTAGAGTGCAGTTTGTATGAGTTGTTCGTGAAGTGAGCTCCATCCAACTACGTGTGTCCCGTTGCGCTCGTACGACTCCTCGCCTGCGTACACGAGATAGGTGGTTGGATCATCGGCCTTTGCCAAAGATCGCCAGTACTCGAGACCTGTAAACGCATCACTTCGAACGGTTTTTCCAGCCTTGATCTCGATGCCTGACTGCTTCATTCCCGATTCAAGAATTACATCAATCTCTTTTCTATGATTATCTCGCCAGAAATACAGCCCGAATTGTTCTCCTGAGTTGAAGTTGCTTTTGAGCAGCTCCGTAACTACGAAGGTCTCAAACAGTGCACCCTTTAAAAAATGATAATCCAACTGATCCTTATCCCTGATCCCGAGCAGGCTGCATACAAGGCCGGTGTCGGTGAAGTAGACCTTGGGATTCTTTACGATCCGCTTGTTGTAGTTCTTATGATAGGGCGGCAATCGATAAATGAGAAAGCTCGCCTCCAACACCGATATCCATTCCCGGACGGTGCCATGAACAACACCACATTGCTCGGAAATTGAGGATAGATTCAGTTCCTGTCCGGTCCGTCCCGCCAGGATACGCAGAAATGTGAGAAACCCGTCCATCTTTGTTATCTGCTTGATCTGTCGAATGTCCTTCTCAATGTAGGTTGCGATGTAGTTCTTGTAGAACGTTTCGGGCCGTATGTGCTGGTCGTAAATGCGTGGATAGCCCCCGCAGAACAGGATATCAGATAGATCAAGATTGAGGCCCCGCATTTCGTGAGCGGAGAACGGCAACAATTTGGCGATTCCAACACGTCCAGCTAAGGACTGGGTAATCTGTTCCATAAGGAGGAAGTTGTGCGATCCAGTGATGACAATTCGCCCGGGCTCGCGGAGCGTATCCACGTGAGTTTGCAAATAGGAGATGAGGTCGGGCACACGCTGAACTTCGTCAAAGATCACTCCGGATTGAAAACGGGCCAAGAAGCCCCGGGGGTCGCTCTTGGCAAACTCCCGATGATCAATGTCTTCGAGGCTTACATAGTCATACTCGGCAAAGAGCTTTCGTGCGAGCGTAGTCTTCCCCGACTGCCGTGGCCCGAGAATTGCCACGATGGGAAACTCGGTTCTTAGCGTAGCAATTTCGACCTCAATGTGCCGGTCAATCATGATAACAGTATAACGCATGCGTACGAATTGTCAATTGTATTACCGAAATGTACGATCAAAGCTTGGAATTGCGGCTGAGATGGAGGCAAAATGACGCAGCCAAGGTCAATGGAACGTATAGGACACCTGTTCAACGTGACCCCGCCAGTATGACAGACGGCCAGCAGGGAGAATCCAGCCGACATCCCCGTGCATCGGAACAAGCATACCGTCCTGCCAGTGGTAGTTCGTGAAGCGGCCGTCCCAGGGCGTGAGCTCTGTTGAATCACCGACGCTACGGTCACGCTCCTCGGTGTAGACGCGCTCAATCAAGTTGTCCGAACCAAAGAGGAAGCGCAAAGTGACCGTTGTGTCCCCGTCTGTGAGTGTCGCGTCGGCGGAGTGCTGGTCTACGGCGCTCCAGGTGACTCCCTGTCCGGGCAGCAGTGCCGTGGGATACCACGCCGTCTCGGCGAGGTGCCGCATGAGTTCGCCCCGGGCAATTTCCGGCGTGTCGCGGATATCCACCACTGGCACAAGGCCCCATAGCGCCACGTACAGTATCCCGCGGCCGTCCACATAGGCGTCGTGAACATGAGCATTCATGCCGGGCATGACATTCACTCGGCCGTCCCAGACAAAGCTCGGACGCTGGGTGAGAACTCGCTGTGTTGAGCGAAAGGGCCGCCAATTTTCGCCGGTCGCGTCCATATTGAAGGTTCCGGAATGCTCAATTTGAACGGCCGCGACCATTCGTTGCCCGGGCGTAAGTACCGTTTCCAGATAGCTCTGAACAGGATCCGGCAAGGTGGATAGGGCCGCTGGGTCGAACGTGCCGCCTTCGGCGCGCCGGGCTCCAGCGTCCTGCTGGCAATGCAGGGCCGCCGTCTCGTTCTGCCACCTCTGGTTTCCCACTGCCATCATGATGCCGACAGCTGCAACCACAACCACAACCATCACTGTGAGTACAACTCCGGCACCAATGAAAACGGTACGAACGCCCATTGTTACCATCTTCGAAGATTAGCGCCGCGGAGAACGTTGTTCAAAATCCTTGGCGACATCCTCAAAGGTAGTCCACTCAGCGCCGGGGTGGCTGTTGATGTACTGAATGAGGCGCTCAAGCATGAGCAAGTTCTGCGGGCGTCCCGATACATCCGGGTGAATGGTGAGCAGGTACACGCCGTAGTCCATTTCGCGGTAGACCCAGTCAAACTGGTCGCGCCACAGTGACTCAATGTCGCGTGGGTTCACGAATCCGTGGCTGTTGGCATTTGCCTTGATGAACAGCATTGGCGGCAGGTCGTCAAGATACCAGCTGGCGGGAAGCTCTATGAGGTCGGTAACGTTGTCACCGCGCACAAAGGGCTTCATCCAGGTCTCTGCGGGCTTGCTGTAGTCGATCTTGGTGTAGCGGTCACCAACACGTACGTAGTAGGGCGTGTGGTCATCATGCATTAAACTGTTGTCGTACTTAATACCCGCTTCTAGGAGCAGCTCTACCGAGGTCTCGGAAACCTCCCACCACGGGGCAACATACCCTACCGGGCGGCGACCCCAATACTTCTCAATGAGACCAATACACTTGTGCAGGATTGCGTGTTCTTGCTCGCGTGACAGTTGCAGGGGGTTTTCATGGGTATACCCGTGTAGGCCAATCTCGTGGCCAGCCGCCGCTACGGCTTCCACCTCTTTTGGAAAAGTCTCAATTGTATGGCCGGGAATGAACCAGGTGGACTTCATGTCAAAGCGGCGGAAGAGCTCCAACAGCCGCGGCATTCCAACCTCGCCTCCAAACACACCGCGCGAGATGTCCATTGGCGAGTCTTCTCCGCCGTAGGAACCAAGCCAGCCTGCTACCGCGTCACAGTGTACTCCAACTGCACACATGATTTTCTTCATACTCAAACCTCCTCCAATTCAACGTCGTTTATACCTGCGTTCTGCTCCTGCAGCCTACTGCAGAGCACCTCATAGTGCATTGTAACATGCTGATTTACATCCCAAGGTACGCTTTGCGCACCTCGTCGGAAGCTCCCAACTCCGCGGCCGAACCCGATAGGGCAACCCAGCCGTTCTCCAGCACGTACCCTCGGTCCGCAAACTTCAGGGTCTGGTTCACGTTCTGTTCAACAATGAGAACCGTTACACCTTCGGCCCTGATCCTGGCCACGCGATCCATAACCTCCTGAACGAGCAACGGTGCAAGGCCAAGCGAGGGTTCGTCGAGCATGAGTAGCCGCGGCAGTGCCATGAGGCCCCGCCCGAGTGCCAACATCTGCTGTTCGCCGCCGGAAAGAGACCCGGCAAGCTGCGCCTTGCGCTCCGGTAAACGGGGAAATAAGTCATACACGCGCTCGAGTGAAGACTTGAGGTGCACTCGAGCACGAGGGGTAAAGGCGCCGAGCCGCAGATTGTCTTCCACGCTCATGAAAGGAAACACAAGCCTGCCCTCGGGAACCTGGATGAGCCCACGTGCTACACGCTCGTGGGCAGGAAGGTTTTCAATTGACTCACCATTAAAGAGAATTGTCCCATGCCGAAGCGGCACCAAACCCGAGATTCCGTTGAGAAGCGTAGTCTTGCCTGCTGCGTTAGCGCCAAGAACGGTGACCGTCTCACCTTCTTCTACGGTGATGGAGGCTTCGTGCAGTGCGATCATGTCTCCGTACGAGACTCCGACAGTGTTGACTTCAAGTAGACTCAATGGGTTCCCCCAAATAAACCGAGATAACCTGCGGGTCTCGTGTAATGACAGCCGGGGGGCCTTCGGTAAGCAACGCCCCCTGATTAAGTACAAGTACCTTCTCCGCAATTCGCATGATTGCGCTCATGTTGTGCTCAATGACTAGGAAGGTGAGCCCTTCCGAGTTCAGTTCCTGAATAAGGGCGAGCGTCTCATTCACCTCGGTAGGATTAAGACCGCCCATGATCTCATCTAACAGCAAGAGCTTGGGCCCGGTTGCCAACGCACGCGCAACTTCCAGGCGTTTGCGAAGGGCAAGTGGAAGGCTGCGCGCAACGGTATTCTCAAAGCGGCCGAGCCGCAGCCGATCTAGGGTGGCGCGTGCGGTCTCGCGCGCATCCGAACGACTCTGCCCACGGGTCAGCGCACCCACCACTACGTTGTCCAGCACCGTCATGCCGCCGAAGGGCTTCACAACCTGAAATGTACGTCCTATTCCTAAGCGGTTCCGATCAGCCGGGCCAAGGCGGGACAGATCTTTACCCTCAAACAGTACCGACCCGGATGTGGGCCGAATCATTCCGGACACCACGTTGAACAACGTGGTCTTTCCGGCGCCGTTAGGCCCAATGAGCCCCACAATTTGTCCTTGTTCCACCGTGAAGGACGCATGGTCGACCGCGCGAAGGCCGACGAAGTCCACGGTTACGTTTTGAACATCAAGCATCTGTGGCCCCCCGCGACTGGATGAGACGGCGAAACCGGAGCACAAGTAGCCGGACTCCGGCTATTGCCCCATTTGGAGCTGCGAGCACGATGACCATGAGCAGTAAGCCGTAGACCACCAATGCAGCACCACCGCCAACCCTTGCTCTGAGAATCTCTCCTAAGGGGATGACAATTGCGGCCCCGAGTACCGGGCCAAAGGTGGTGCCCATTCCCCCCACAATGGCAACCAGCGCAATCTGAACCGAGAGCTCAAACTGCGTGGTGCTGTCTGGGTCAATGTACTGGATGAACGCGGCGTACACCGATCCGACACAGGCGGCCAGCGCTGCCGATGTCGCGGCTGCCACGACCTTTGAGCGAACCACTCGCACGCCAAGTGAGCGGGCCGCATCTTCATCTTCGCGCAGCGCGACAAGGTAGTAACCTAAGCGGGAGCGCTCAATTGCCGCCGAAATCCCTACCGTAAGCACAAGGAGACCCAGCGCGAGGTACCAGTAGGCCCAGAGGTTGAGGAACAGCATGTTCTGCGGCCCTCCGCGAAAGGGCAGGAGCAGCCCGGCAGCGCCACGCGTCAGCCCGCGCCAGTTTACGTTGATAATGTGGATCACAATGCCAAACGCAAGCGTTGCCAGCACGAAGAACGGACCCTTCAAACGAAAGGTGATAACTCCGAGCAGAGCGCCAAGCAGTCCCGCCAGCACAGCTCCCACAAAGATGCCTATCCAGGGAGTGATACCAAGACGCAGGAACAGCAGTGTCGAGGTGTAGGCCCCCACGCCGAAGAAGGCGGCGTGACCGAGTGAGAGCCCACCGGCAAAGCCCCCTGAGATGTTCCACGCGGTCGCCAGCGATGCCCAGATCAGGACGGTGACTCCAAGGTCGATCCAGTAGATGTTGCGAATAAACAGCGGCAACAAGAGCAAGAGAACCAGTACCGCTGCTGCAGTTATCCGAGCAGCGGCGGGCGAAATTGGGGTCGAGTCAACGATTTTCACGGCTCAACCTCCGTAGACTTCGGCGCCACGGCGCCCAAAGAGGCCTTGCGGACGCACAATGAGAACCAGCAGGAAGACAGCAAAGTAGGCAAGCTCGCCCCAGGCTGTTCCAAACAGAAACCCCGCTCCTGAACGAATGATACCAACCAGCAGTGCCGCAATTACCGCACCCGGCACCGACCCAAGGCCGCCGAGCACAACAATGACGAATATCGTTACGATCTGAGTCTGGCCGACGCGAGGAAAGATGGTGAAGATCGGCGCTACCAGTACACCCATTGCACCGGCAGCGGCAACCGCCACCGAGTAGGTGATCATGTAGGCGCGCTTGACGTCGATACCCATCAGCGCCGCTGCACGACGATTCTGGGCAACCGCCTGTATTCCTTTACCGTACATGGTGCGCGTGAGGAAGATCCAGAGTGCGAGCGCAAAGAGAAGGGCAACCGCGAAAGAAACAGTCATTGCTACGCTCAGCCTTACTCCGCCAACCACAAAAACCGAGCCGGTGGCAAAGGTGCTGACCGACCGGATATCCGCGCGCCACAGGGTAAGCGCCGCATTCTGCAGGAAGATTGAGAGCCCAAGCGTTGCAAAGACTACGGTTACGTCGGGTTTTCCAATTGATCGCCGAACAATCAGTCGATCTACTGCAACACCCAACAAGAAAATGACCGGGGTAACCAGGAATACCGACAGATAGGGATCAAGACCGTAGAGGGCCCAGAGCCAGTATGCACCGTACATTCCAAGCATCATGAACTCAGCATGCGCAAAGTTCACCACCCGAAGCACTCCAAAAATTAAGGTCAGACCCACTGCCAGGAGTGCGTATAGTCCTCCAATTAAGAGTCCGTTAGCTATGATTTGCAGAACTAACTGCATGCCACCCCCTCACCAGAACAAAGTCGGGGTCGCCCGTGTGGCGACCCCACCAGAAAAGCATAGCACCCGGACGCCCTCAGGCGTACCGGGTGTGGGAATTAATTCAGCATCCCGGGTTGAACTACTGTCGGATTGGCTGGGTGCGCTCCTCCCACGGCGGGAGCGGCACGTTTATGAAATCTGCAACCGCGAGGTCTCGCGGGTAGGTGACGCGCAGCCGCTGATCCTGCCACTGCTGCACAACCGGAATGGCTCGCAGATTCTGGCCGGAATTCTCGTGATCCACTCCAGCAAACTCAAATCCAAACCCGGTGATAGAGTCGAGAGCGTCTACATTGACGTTGGCCGCCGCTGCCATCATGTCCTCTATCGAGGTAGATGCGGCGTTAGGAACGATCTCGTTCAGAAAGACCCAGGTACCCATGAAACCCCAGTCGGTGTACGGACCTTGGGTCCAACCGCGGGCTTCAACACGAGACTGCAGCTCACTTAGCAGGTTCTGAGCTTCTGGTGTAAGAGACTCAACATTGATTGATCCGGAAGTAGGTGGAACCACGTTGAAGATGCCGTCCGAGTTGGTACCGAGCGGTCGTGCAAAATCTTCCTGTCCGTATCCACCGCCGACACCAACAACTGCGGGCATATCAACTCCGAGTTGCTGTGCCTGGCGCCAGAACAGTACCCCATCGGGAACCTGGGCAATGTGGATGACCGCGTGTGGTCGCTCCTGCTGTATTCGTAGCAGTACTGAGGAGAGATCGCTGGTGGTTGCCGCTGGGTAGCTCTCGCGCACAACAAGTCTGGCGGGGGAGTCATCTATGCGACCCACTGCTGCGTCCGCTATTGAGGTACCGAACTCATCATCGGTGAAGACAAGCGCAACGCGCATATCTGCCTCGGCCACTCCAAGTTCCTCGGCAAGGCCGGTCAAGATGAAGTCGGCAGCAGCCGCTCCGAGCGAACCCGAGGAAATAGTGGTGCGCAGCACGTTTGAGGTGTTGCGGGTGATCCCTTCCGCCCAGGCGGTGGTCTCTACGTACAGCACATTGAGTCGTTCCGCTGCGGGCGCAGTTGCCGAAGCAACGGCCGAAGAGAAAGTACCCATGACCACGTCAACGTTTTGCTGGGTAATGAGCTGACGTACACCGGTGGTTCCGGTTGCGGGATCGGGAGCGTCGGCGTCAAACAGTTCAACGGTGATGCCGTGCGGGTTGGTCTCGTTAAACAGGTCAACGGCTATCTGCGTTCCCTGTAGCGCGTTAGAGCCGCCAAAAGCCATACCGCCCGTCTGTGGGAAGAGCGCCCCGACGCGTAGCGTCGTAATTCCGACCTCTTCTGCGGGAGCTGGCTCGGCCGCTCCTCCGGCAAACAGGTGCCCTCCGGTAATGACAAACGCCACTATCAGAGCGAAAAACATTACTCTGCGAATTCCTACTTTCATACAAACCTCCTTACGGTTCGTGCATCTTCACCGTGTCGACCTTCGGCACGGCATCGTGCTCCGGAAATTTATGACAAGGCGATATACGTGTCAAGAACAAAGATACCTATGTGGGAGGTACTCACATGAATCCTACAAAAATGACAGAAACGACATCGGAAAACATGGGGGCATTCGCCACATATAAAGTTGACGAATGCGGTCAGCAATATCATACTACCAGCATGGCAAACGAATACACCCCGGATTTTGAATGGACAAAGGGCTCTCTGGTTGGATCAATGGCTGCGTATCAGCAGATGTATGACCGAAGCATTGCGGATCCGTCCGCCTTCTGGGAGGAACAGGCTCGTGAGCGGCTAAGCTGGGAGCAGGACTTCCACACCGTCTCCGATATCGACATGGAGACCGGCTCCTTTGCGTGGTTTCTTGGCGGGCGTCTGAACGCCGCCTACAACTGTGTTGACCGCCACGTGGCAACCCGGGGTGACCAGGTTGCAATACTCTGGGAGGGAGACAAGCCAGAGGAGGTGCGCCGTATTACCTACCGGGAGCTCCAGCGGGAGGTGTCGCGCCTTGCCAACGTGCTTGCGCGCTATGGCGTGCGGAAGGGTGACCGGGTAGCCATTTACCTGCCCATGATACCGGAGGCCGCCTTTGCCATGCTGGCCTGTGCCCGGCTCGGTGTCGTTCACACCGTGGTGTTTGCCGGGTTCAGCGCAGAGGCGCTACGCGACCGCATCCTGGACTCCAATGCGGTGGCCGTGATTACCGCTGACGAGGGGCTGCGCGGCGGCAAGCTTATTCCCCTTAAGCGCACCGTAGATGAAGCGGTCATGGCGACTCCCAGCGTCCGCAACGTATTTATCACCAAGCGCACCGGAACAAAGGTGCCGTTCTTTGCACCTCGGGATGTAGACCTTGACGAGGCCATGATAGCCCAGCGACCCTACTGCCCGGTTGAGCCCATGGACGCCGAGGACATTCTCTTTCTGCTCTACACCTCGGGAAGCACCGGCCGCCCCAAGGGCATTGCCCACACCACCGCTGGCTACCTGCTCTATACGGCTCTGACTCACCGTTACGTTTTTGACTATCGCGATGGCGACGTGTTTGCCTGCGTCGCGGATGTCGGGTGGATTACCGGTCACAGCTATGTCGTGTACGGGCCACTCCTCAACGGCGCTACCACCTTCATGTTTGAGTCCACCCCGGTCTATCCGGATCCAGGTCGATACTGGGACATGGTGCAGCGGCACCAGATTACACAGTTCTACACCGCGCCGACCGCCTTGCGCGCGGTGGCTCGGGAGGGTGACGACTGGGTAAAGAAGTACGACCGCTCCAGCCTCCGAATTCTTGGAACTGTAGGGGAGCCAATAAACCCCAACACCTGGGAGTGGTACTACAACGTTGTTGGCCAGAAGCGCTGTGCAATTGTAGACACCTGGTGGCAGACCGAGACGGGCGGCATCATGATTACCCCGCTGCCGGGCGCAACACCCACCAAGCCGGGCTCGGCAACCTTTCCGTTCTTTGGCATTGTACCGGTACTGCTTGACGAACAAGGTGCGGAGATTGAGGGGAACGATGTCTCCGGTCTGCTGGCAATTAAGGATCCCTGGCCGAGCATGGTTAGAACCATACAGGACGACCACCCGCGGTTTCTCCAAACCTATCTCAGCCCCTACAAGGGCTACTACTTCACCGGTGACGGTTGCCGCCGGGACGAGGACGGCTATTACTGGATTACCGGTCGCGTGGACGACGTTATTAACGTGAGCGGTCACCGCATGGGCACCGCCGAGGTCGAGTCGGCGCTGGTCAACCACCCGGCCTGCGCCGAGGCGGCAGTGGTTGGGTTCCCGCATGAGATTAAGGGACAGGGGATCTTTGCGTACGTAGTGATCACTGAGGGCTGGGAGCATAGCGCCGAACTCGTTGGCGAACTCCGTGGCGAGGTGCGCCGCCGCATTGGCCCCATTGCAGCACCGGACCACATTCTTATTGCAGACGGCCTACCCAAGACGCGCTCTGGAAAGATCATGCGCCGCATTCTCCGCAAGATTGCAGAGCGTCAACCCGAGGCGGTGGGAGATGTCTCAACGCTGGCAGACCCAAGTGTGGTAGATGCTCTTGTCAAAGCGCGCATGGCGCTCCCTGACGACTGCCTCACCCTTGCTGGTTGTTTTGACTGAGAAGCTTCGTTCGGGAGCATCCATGAACGAGGCAAAGATTCCAGTATACGTTACCATAACCCGCTTCACCGGACTGGGACGGCATGTGCATGTAGAGATGCGTGAAGAGGCGGAGCCACACAGCGACGGGAAGCTACGGGTCATGAGCTTCATCAACAGGGATCGGGCACTTGAATGGGTGCGACACACCTTTGCTCAGACCTTTGACAGCGCTACGCACGAACTGGTATTTGCCGAACCAAAGACGCGCAAATGGTTCTATCCGGAGGGAGACTAACCTGCATTGCAGGTTCAGTTTGTCTCCGGGCTGAGCTGACACTTCCCCCGTAATTTGCCCGTAACGCTCCCAAATCTTTCTGCCTTTGCGATATACTCGTTCAAACACATGGGGCGGAAGATGAATCAACTAGAAAACGCTGATCTTGAGAAACAGTCCCGGGATATTTTGGGACACCTTTACGACGTAGCAGGTGTCGGTATGTGCGTAACTGGTGCAGACCGCAGCTTTGTTGCGGTCAACCGCGAGTACTGCGAAACCTATGGCTATGCTCCGTCTGAGTTGCTGGGTAACGAGTTTACTATGGTGCTTCCAAGCGAGCAGCGAGAAGCAGCGGCGCAACTTCACGACGACTTCCTGTTGAGAGGACAGGGGGAAGTTAGTGGGGAGTGGGTTGTTGGCGGGAAGGATGGCGCGCTACGCACCGTGCTTATAACGGCGGGGCGCCTTGAGCTGGAATACACTGTCTACAAGATTACAACCGTATATGACATGCGCGGCAGATCAACGCGCGCCAATCTCGACCAGATGCAAGAGAACACGCTTCGCGAGGTCAATCACCGAGTCAAAAACCACTTGAATAGCCTTCAGTCAATGCTCTATCTACAGCTGCTCGAATCCGAGGGTGAAACCAAGATCGTGAGCATTCTCACTGACAGTATCAACAGGATCAAGTCCATGAGCAGGCTCTATGACAGCCTGCAGAATGCGTCCTCGGTAACGAGTATTGGTCTCAAAGCATACCTCGACAGTCTCATTGCGGATATCGTATCTACCGGAGGTCGAGAAGACTTGGTAGAGGTCTCTCTTGATGTGGAGGACCTCAAGCTTACCGTTGAGCAGGGAGTGTCTCTTGGTCTCATCCTGAATGAGCTTGCGACAAACAGTCTCAAGCACGCAATTCCCCAGGGCGGCTCTGGGTCAATATCGATCTCGGTGCACAGCACTGGCCCCTACATCGAGGCCAGAATCAGCGACTCGGGCCCGGGAGTGTCTGCTGACTATCTTGATCAAACTCGTGAAAGCATTGGCATGCAAATCATTTCTGCAATTGTGGGCCAACACGCCGGTGATTTCTTCCTTGAGGATCCCGAGCGCTCACAGTTTGTTGTGCGGCTCCCCCGGGTAATGGACTAACCGCCACCCTTTCGTTTGTGTCCCACCTGTTGCCAGCGTCCTCGTTCTACTCGACCGCGAGGGGAGCATCCCGCACTATCACATAGAGTGCGCCAAGCTGCCCTGCCAGAAGGACACCGGTTGTAGCGAGGGCGCCTCCAACCGACAACCTGTCGATAGGTGGAACCCCAATGCCCATAATATTCATCCGGACGCCCTCGCCCCAGATAGAGACAAAGACGCCGAGCACCACCAATCCTGCAACAACTGTGGCAAGGCCAACTAGCACCTTGAAGCGGCAGAATGAGAAACCTATGATCCAGCCCATGAGGAAGAACGCCAGTGCCAACACAACTCCGACGACTGGGCTGAGCACGGGGTTGCCGCCGCCGTGGACGACAGTTATTGGTAGAATGGGCTCAAGCAGGCCAGCGACCACATAACTAACGAAGGCGAGAGCCTGCAGCGACACGGCAATTCCCAGCCCCGCCAAGACTCCACCAAGGAGGAAGCTGTGCCGCGTAACTCCCTGCTGCACAAAGTACCGAATGGCGTAGACGCCGTTCACTATTCCCACAACCAGGGCAAACACCTGGCTAAAGCCGCGCAGCAGCATCTCGGAGCGCACCTCAATGCTTCCAGCATCGCCCACAAAGAACGAAATTCCTAGGCGGACCGCAAGCATAATTGCCAGGACTACAAGGGCCCAGAACATGTACAGTTGGTACTCATCAACAGCGACGCGCGCGCTATGGTCAAGCCGGATTGATTTCATGGGTTCCTCCCTTGGTGAGTGAATCTGCGGGTTCGGTAAGATGAATGAACAGGTCTTGCAGCGACGCCGGAGCACATTCCAGGCCTGTCGCTTCTGCTGCGGCTCTATCCTGGTCGCTGAGTACTCCGTAGAGCATTACCGCTGCGGTAGGGCCCAGGCGCTTGTTGTCAATGACGGTCTTGTCTGCGGTGAACTGCTCTACAGCACCCGCCTCGCCGGTGACGGTGGTGCCGCGCTCAAGCAGCGTGTCTTGTGGCTCGTCAAAGAGCAGGCTTCCGTTGTGCAGGATGAGCACCTGGTCAAAGAGGTAGGCGGCCTCTGAGACGAGGTGTGTTGAGAGAACAAAGGTTCGCCCCGTTGCTGCGCGCTGATCAAGAATTGTGTTGTAGAACAGGTTTCTCGACGGCGCATCCATTCCGTGGTGGACTTCGTCAAACAGCGTAAGAGGCGCTCCTGAGGCTAGTCCCTCAACGGCGCTGACTGCGGACTGCATACCCAGGGAGAGCTCCGAGAGCGACTTCTTACGGTCAAGTCCAAAGCGCCGTGCAAGGTCCATGGCAAGGTCAATATCGAAATCCTTGCGATATCGCGCGCAATGTTTGAGGGTCTCCTCAACTGTGTCGGATTCATCGCTCACGTCTCTGGCAAAGACAAAATGTACCAAGCTCATTCGTGCTGCATCTTCAAAAGGGTCGTCACCCTGTACATGGACGCTCCCGGTACTCGGTCTGCGGTATGAGGCCAGAAGTGACAACAGGGTCGTCTTCCCTGCGCCGTTGCGTCCAATAAGACCGTAGATCAAGCCCGGTTCGATGCTGGTGCTTACAGAGTCAAGGGCAACGGTTTTCCCAAACCTCACCCCGACATTGTTCAGTGTCGCCAGGGGCAAAGTCTCAGTCTGTTGCGTGGTTGTCATGGATGGTATCCTCCTTTTCAGCGTGCGAAATGGTAGATAGGAGTTCCGCATGCGAGATCCCAAGGCGCCGTGCCTCTCGTACGAGCGGCAGCACGTAGGCGCTTACGAAGCCTTCGCGCCGCGCCTGCCGTATCCGATCCAGCGCGTCAGCGCATACAAACATTCCAACGCCGCGTCTTTTGTAGATAATTCCCTCGTCCACCAACATGTTCATTCCTTTCAGCACCGTGAGGTGATTCACCTGGTAGAACTTCACCATTTGAGTTGAGGAGGGCACCTGGTCGTCGGGCGCAAGGCGACCGGAGAGAATCATGTCCTCAATGTGGCTCTTGATCTGTACAAACAAAGGATCAGTTCCCATGTCGGAACTCCATTGGTTCTATGGTCATATGTATAACTATATAACCAGAGCCAGCCTGTGTCAATAGAACAGTTTGGACGCCGAGGTTGCGCGTTGGGCACGAGCAAAGGCCGCGAAGAACGACACAAGTGCGGTTCCTGAGCAAGCCGGTGCGCCGCCTGCAGTCAAGCAGGATGTACCGAGATCCTCTCTGAAGACTTGAATCCACACCAGGAGTATCTGGGCATTCGGGTGACAAACCCCTTCGAGACCATTGTGGCTCATTGAGCGAAGCTATTCAGAAAGAAACACCTTGACTGGAAATGGTAGTGCAGCTACCATTTAACCATGAACGTTACCATTGACCGGTTGGGGAGAATTGTTGTGCCTAAGCAGGTTCGCGACAGGTTTCATCTTGTTGCGGGGACTTCCCTTGAGCTTGAGGTGGAGTCTGATGGAATTCGAATTCGGCCGCTTCACCAGGAGCCAGCGCTGCAGCGAAAGCAGGGTGTGCTGATTCATCACGGGCCGGAAACGGTGAGCCTGGACATGGCGGAGTTTGTTAATCGTGACCGGGCAAACCGGGACACGGATCTCGTCGCCGAAGGGCCCGCAGAGTGACGGTGCTCTTTGACACATCGGTACTGGTTCCTGCGCTCGTAGACCAGCTTGCCAACCATCCGGCCTGTTTCTCCGCGTTTGTAGTCGCTACCTCAGACGGAAATCGCGGCGTGTGCTCGACCCACGCCTTAGCTGAGTGCTACTCCGTGTTGACCTCGTTGCCGGTGCCTCGCCGAATCACCGCGCCGGAGGCGCGGCGGCTTGTTGAGGAAAGCATTCTGCAGCGCTTAACCGTTGTCGCCCTGAAGACGGAGGACTACCGCGAAGCAATGCGGACTCTTGCTGAGGCTGGCCTCACCGGCGGAGTCATCTACGACGCACTTCACGTTGCCGCAGCCCGCAAAGAGGGATGCAGTCGCATTCTGACCTACAACCTTCGGCACTTCCAGGCACTCTGCCCACCGGAGATCACTGTCACGGCCCCGTGAAGACCCACGAATTGCGTCGTACCCTGTTCTCGTGAAACATCGATATCTTCGCGCTCGAGAAGTGATGCGACCCGATCTGGAGTCACCTGAACTGACCCGGGGCGCTTAGAGTGAACCAGCGGGAACTCAACCCGCCGGGTCTCAATCCTCATTGGGCTTCCGGCGAGCTCGTGCTCAATTGCCTGGGTGATAAATTCCTTGAGCGTCGTACCCCGCAAAGATGAAACCACCTTGGCTTTGCGGAACAACGCATCTGGCAAATCAATTGTCGTACGCATATTCGCATGTTCACACATTCGCACCACTAATTCAAGATTTTGGCTCCTGAACGAGCAGAAAAGCCCGCAAGAAGCGCATCCAGCCATGAGTCGTCTACCTCAAGCTTGCCGATAGATGCCTTGATCGCCACCACAACACTATGTGGGTATCAAGGAGAAGGTTCATTGTTCGCCCGCTCCAAAGGCGCTGGCGATATCTTCAGGGAGTGTATCAAAGTCATCTGCAATTCGAATTTTTCCACGGAGCCTTCCCGGCTGACGGACACCGGTTGCCCGGTTATAGGGAACCAGTACGGCAACTGCTTTTCCCGCTTTGCTGATGATGACCTCTTCGCCGCTGACCGCACGTTCAACAAGGGCAGACAACTGTGCCTTTGCTTCAGTGATTGTGTTTACTACCATGGCGATATCTCCGGTTGTTTCAGATAGTACCAGACCAGATCTGGTCTATACCACTTTTATGATACGCTGATTCTCTTCTCCGATCAAGGACACATCAGATGAGTGATTCAAAGGGCTCACACGCCCGGGAGTAACTCGGGCACGTAAGCCTTCAATCTGCGTGGCTTTTGCCGCTCTTAGAACGGCGTGCGGACCAGCCGATCAACTGCTGCGTCTCGCTCTGCCGCCGGTATGAGTTTCGGTTGGGTGACCAGCAAGGTAGCAACTCCGTGTACTTTTGCCCAGAAGCCCAGGAGAAACTCGTTCTCACTCAGGTGCCGGTAGGCCGCCTCTTTGTGGAGGGGTAGGGCGGTTCTCTTGAACAGCTCAAAACCGCTGTGCTCGCGAGACTCGTGACCCCCCAGCCCGCCCATGAGTGTATACAGCGGGTTGTCGTCCGAGGGAAGTACAGAGAACAGTGGCAAGATCTCAGGGTTGTGCACAAAGAACTGAACGTAGGCAATCCCAAGGCGCATGAGCATTTCGCGTTGGTCTATGGGTCGATGTTTGTCTCGGGGGCCGTGCACCGCCCGGTTGAGCGATTCCTCGAATGCAGTACTGGTGTGTTCAAGAATAGCGCGCAAGAGTTCGTCTTTGCTGCGGAAGTGGCGGTAAGCAGCAGCGTGACTTACGCCAAGCTCGCGCGAGAGGGCCCGTAAAGAGAAGGACTTAACTCCGTCCCTGTTGAGCATTCGAAGACCACCGCCAATGAGTTCACCTCGCAGGTTTCCGTGATGGTACTGCTCATTCATGAGAAAACTATAGCATTCTATGTTGACAATGTAAACATCCCGGGGTACAGTGTGTTATGTTACCAGTGTAAACATTGCTGGCGAAAACCGGGTAGGAGGAGTTCCATGAAAAAAATTGTGGTAGTGTGCGACTCGCGCGAGCCCCAAGCGCGTGCCGTTACTCACCTGACTGAGCAGGTATGCTCACAGTACGACTGGGCTATAGAAAGGATACATGCCGATGCAGTGCTGCTTTCCGACTGTATTGGCTGCTTTGGTTGCTGGGTGAAGACGCCGGGCCTCTGCGTGCTCACCAGGGATCAGGGCAATGATATGGCCCGCACCGTTTTATCCGGTACTCACCTGGTCTTTGTCTCACGGGTTACCTGGGGTGGCTACAGTGCAAGCATAAAGAAATGCGCCGACCGCATGCTGCCGTTGCTGCATCCGGACTTTCGCAAGGTCAACGGTCAGATGCATCACATCATGCGCTACCCCCATATGCCACGAATGCTCGCGGTGGGCTACGGCGCGGTCTCGCCGTCCGAGGTACAGTGCTTCCGTACCTACACCGCCGCGCATGCCCGCAACATGGACACAGAGCTGGGCCAGCGGGCCTTTATCTGGCCTGAGCAACACCAAGACCCTGAGCCAGCTGCGTACACCAGGTGGCTGAGTGAGGAGGTGTGCGCATGAGGGTTGTAGCAATAAACGGTAGCCCGCGGGGTGCGGCTTCCTCTTCGCACGAGGTTGTTCGCATTGTACAGTCCATGGTGCCGCCAGGTGTCCATGCTCAGTGGCAGACGGTTGAGCACATCCAGCGCCTGACCGAGGCCGATCTCGAGCTCATGAGTACGGCAGATGTACTGCTCATAGCGTTCCCGCTCTATATTGACGGTGTTCCGGCCTCCACCTTGGGCTTCCTGGAGCGCTACAAGGCAGCGCGAATGCGGGCCGCCTGTGCCCATGGGGCACAGCGGGTCTTTGCCGTGTCCAACTGCGGCTTCTACGAGGGAGCCCAAAACCGCTGGGCAGTTGAGATAATGGCCAACTACTGTGCTGATCTAGGCCTGCGGTGGTGCGGCGGAGTAGGTATAGGCACCGGTGAAATGATTCGTGGCCTTGCGCAGGTACCACTGAAGGCGCGGGTGCGACGCCCAGTCACCGCCGCGCTTCTCCGTTTAGCCGAGGCAATACAAGAGACACACGGGGCACTGGATCAAGATATCTATACCCAACACGCCTTACCGTGGAGAATCTACCAGGTACTTGGCCAACATGGATGGCGCAGACAACTCCGCCGCAACGGCCTGCATGCCCGTGAGATCGGCGCCCAACCGCTCACTAAATCATTCCTTTCACTAAATCATTCCTTGTAGGCGAAGAACGAAGTCAGTGCTACACTGAATGCGTGAGAAAACGTAATGTTACTATCAGTCTAGATGCCGATGTCGCGCGTTGGGCTCGCATAAAGGCGGCCGAGAACGACACAAGTGTTTCTCGTATGCTGGCTGATCAGCTTGAGCAGCAGATGGCAAAGGACACTGAATATGAGCAGGCACAAGCGCGGTTCTTGAACAAAGCAGGACGTCGCCTCCGAAAAGACAGCACAGCATACCCACAACGAGATACCTTGTACGAGCGGTAAGCAGTTTGTGGACACAAACGTGCTCGTGTACAGTCGCGACACCACCGAAGTAGACAAGCACGCCGTCGCCTCGGACATCATGCGGCGTCTGTGGGAGGACCGCACCGGCGTTATCAGCACGCAGGTGTGCAGTGAGTTCTATGTCACGGTAACGCGAAAGCTTGATCCCGGACTGACGCCCGAAGAAGCATGGGAAGATCTAGAAGCGCTGCTGGCATGGGATCCGGTCCCGGTGAACGCAAGTTGTATGCGAGTCGCCAGGCATATCGAACTGCGATACGGCCTGTCCTGGTGGGATAGCCTGATCATTGCGGCCTGCAGCCAGGCCGGTTGTATCGAAATCCTCTCAGAAGACTTGAACCCGGGTCAGGAATATCTGGGTATTCGGGTAACGAATCCGTTCAATGCCGGTGGGTCAACCCTGGAAACGGAAACGTAACGCCAGCTGCTGTTCCCCCGCCCGGGCGACCCTATGGAGGCCCATCTAACCACGCTGCGTGTGAGTAGTTGTCACGGATAGTGCGGTTCCGGGTGCACAACTCCGCACTGTAGGCGAGTGCGTGTGACACAATAAGGCGGTCAAATGGGTCCCGTGTCCATCTAAGGTGGTTTGCAATCTCGGCAGCCCGTAGCCACCCTGCGGTTTCTATCTGCACGCCAAGGTCACGTTCGAGAACTCCCAGAACTCCGGCCGGATCTTCTTTAACTCTGCCGATTTCGCACAGGAACGACATCTCCAGCCGCACCATGGGAGAGATGAAGAGCTCACTCTCATCCAGCAGTTGCTGGGTGGAGCCGGGAATGCGGTACGGCTCTGCGAACAACCACAGTGCAACGTGTGTGTCTAGAAACACCACTATGGCTTCCACTCCGACGGACTGAAGCTGTCTAGGTTATCTCCGTTAATTAGCACGCCGTCCCGCGATGGAAGCTCATGTACCTTGAGCCGCCGGGTGTGAGGCCGTAGCGCAACCGTTCCGTGGCGCCGCTCTACCAGCACCGGCTCGCCGGACTCAATGCACCGGTCAAGAGTGCTAAAGAGATTGCGGCGCAGTTCGCTTGCCTTAATCTGCATTCTCCCACCTCCGTCAGAATAGTGTACAATGATTCAAAGAACATGTACAACATTTTCGAATCATGAGTTAGTCAGAAAGCCTTTCAAAAAAGGCAATAGTCAAGCAGTGTATCCTTGACAGACAAGAAGCTCAGTCACATAAGGCGTTTGTTCACCGGGAAATGAAAATAGAACACACCTGCTGCAGCTGCATCAGCAGATGGGTGTTCAGAAGCAGTGGGTAATCTGGATGGACTTCACCAAACACTTCCCTGTCTGCAAGTGGCACAACGACTTCAAGAGTCAGGGACGGAGCACCCCGGCGCAGGGATCACACGGTGATACGGCTTGTATCGTGCAAACAGATAGGCTAATAATCATGTCATGTACAGCCCGGCACACGACGGTATTGAAAAGTTAGCTCAAACGGTTCGATACACCGAAGCACAGCCGCCGATTGAGCTGTGCGAACTTGTCTATTGTTACTGGGAACTCAAGACCGACGGCGAGTTAGATCAGGACTTCAGGCTTCATGCCACACCGGATGCGTGTGTAGACATCATGTTCAACAGGAGAGACACCGGCATTGCGGGTGTGACCGGGCTTCAAACCACCCACGCTGTGCTGAACCTCGGAAGGAGCTTTCACTACGTAGGGATACAGTTTCTGCCCGGGGTGTGGCATGGAAACCGTAACGACATTGTTGATCGTTACATAGGCAGCGCTTACACCGGATGCCTACCGCTCGTTCAGACGAACAACCGAATGGCGGAACTCGATTTCGTCGGACAACAGGTTGTCATGACGGAGCTGGTACAAGAGCTCGTATCGGACAACATTGTCAAGGAGAACCAGATTACCGGGAAGATCCTGAAGGCCCTCGATGTGATCCACAGTGTGAGTGATATGGCGGGAATCGTAGGACTCTCGCCTCGGCAACTGCAACGCACACTCAAGCGCTCCACAGGCTTTACTCCGCACGATTTCCTCAAAGTCCTGCGTCTGCAGGGTTCATTTCAACAGCCTGATCTGGACGTGTTCTCCGATCAAGCGCACTTTATCCGCTCGTTTCGCCACGCGACCGGCTACCCGCCCGGACGGTACGCACGAAAGTTTCGGTGATGTCCGATTTGTTCAATACCATCCTCAACTGACTCGTTATCCTTGGCATCGTGCGAGCAACGGTATCGTACGAGTACCAAATCGAAGGAGGAAGGGTATGTCAGGAAAAGCAGATAAGGTGTCATGGTTCGAGATTCCCGCTGATGATGTGAGGCGGGCAGGAAAGTTCTACGGGACAGTATTCGGTTGGGCGACACCGCCGATGGGCCCGGACGCGACATTTGCCCTCACAGTACAAGCCGATGATAACGGCAACCCGACAGAGGTCGGTGGAATCAACGGCGGCTTTCACAAGCGCCAAGGCTCATCGGACGCAGGGCCGGTCATCAACATTTACGTGAATGACATTAACGCCAAACTAAAGGCTGTCGAGGCAGCGGGCGGATGTGTGATTCAGCCGCGAACAGAGGTCGTTGAATTTGGTCTGTCGATGGCGTTATTCAGCGACACCGAAGGAAACGTCCTCGGTGTGTATCGCTACAGTGCGCCCTCCGGGGAAGCATAAACAGGTCGGAGCGTAGCGCTTCGACTGCGTGCAACCTGCGTGCAAAACAGGGTTGACCAAATTATCACCGGGTGGTTACATTCAATGTAACTTAACGGTAACAAGAGGTTTTCTATGATTGTTCGTTCTTTTCTCCGCAGCAGTTCTTGGTGGATTGCTCTAGTACTGATTATGGTGTACGCAGGCTGCACCGATGACCCTACTGATATTCTGGCCGTGCGGAACGAGAATCTACGAGTAGAACTCGTCGAGTGGGCGCGGCTTGCGCAAAGCGCGCACAACTATCAGCCATGGCGTGTTGTGTTAGACCCTGATCGAAGCGACCGCATGTGGCTCTACATAGAAACAGAGCGCTTGCTGCCCGAAACCGATCCTCCTGCACGCCAAATTACAATTTCGGCGGGAACATTTCTTGCCGTACTGGAAGCGCGCGCAGCGCAGCTGGGACTTGCAGCGCAAATTGAGCTGCTTCCTCACGGTGAATATGATCTCGAGACAATAGGAAGTCTTCCGGTAGCCGCTGTTGTGCTGAATGAGTTCTCAGGGGCAAGGTCCTCACTATTTGTTGCAGCAGATGTGGACGCCCTTAGCCAAGCCACGGTCAAGTACCGATATCGTCCGGCGGAACTTGATGCTTCGTTTCGGCGAAGGCTCACAGCCTGGTCTGATTGGGACTCGGGGATACAGGTGAGTGTTATGACTGATCCTGCAGACGTGCAGTGGTTGAACGAGATTTCCCGGCAGGCATACGTCATTGAAATGCGGAACCCCGCAACCCGTGCCGAAACCTATGAGAGTACGCGTATGACTCGCCGTGCTCGCCGACAACAGCCCTATGGACTCGCATACACGGCAAACTTTCGGCCAATGATCTTGCGGGTTGTTGAAACAAGCCAGATTCTGTTTCCTCAGTCTCACGAGAAGTGGGCCGAGACCGGGATAGATCAGTTCACGGCAGCGCTTGACGATATCAATACCTACATAGTGATAACGAGCGAGACGAATGATCGCACGGCACAGGTTCAGACCGGGCGAATGTTGCAGGCGCTTTGGATGGAGATTCAGGCAGCTGGTCATGTGGTACTTGCGAACTCTCAAGCGCTGCAGGAGTATCCGAAGATGCGCGAGCTCTACACCAAAGTTCACGAACGCCTTGCCCCCGACGGCGAAACGGTGCAGATGATTCTTGCTGTTGCGCGACCGGCTACGGGTCGGCATCTGCACAGTCCACGCTTCCGTGCCGAGGCGCTTATAAGCTCACCAGATTAGTCGCTGTACACCAGCCGTGCCATCAGATAGACTTGAGGCATGACTCCGCGCAACGAGCATGGGCCGGATTCCGGCCCACCCGCGCGCCGCGACCGGCAAATGACCGAACGGCGCCTCATTGAGGCTACCATACAACTAATCCGTGAGCGCGGCTTCGACGCCGTGGGTATCAATGCGATAGCTGATACTGCGGGCGTCAGCAAGGTGCTGATTTATCGTTACTTCGGCGATTTCTCCGGCCTGTTAAGAGCGGTAGCCGATGAGATCGGAGTTCTTGGTTCCAACCTTGCAGCCGGATCCATTGCATCTGCGAGTGCTGACTCCACGCCTGGACAGGTTATCGCAGAAACGACACATATTCTGCGCTCTATGGTAAAAGACAACGAACTTATTCGGAATGTTCTAATATGGGAGCTTTCGCAGGATAACGAGCTGACCAAAACACTCGCAGAGAGCCGCGAACACATTGGTCTTGAACAGACACGACAGTTCACTCGCCTCTTGGAAGAGCACCGGCCGGGAGAAAGCTTGGATACCGAGGCACTTTTTGCGCTGCTGACTGCGGGTGTGTTCTATCTTTCGCTGCGTGCGGAACACTGTCCGGTCTTTAACGGTGTAGATCTGCAAAGTGATGAAGGCTGGAACCGGATTGCCGGAGTCGTGAAGGATTTGCTTGATCGGGTGCCGGAGCCGGAGCCAAACGAAGACAAGCCCTGAGCATCAGCTATCTACGAGGTGTCGTTCTCCGTCGGCAACAAGCGTTGCAAGTCTGCGGAGAGCCTGCTCCTTGTCATGGTTAAGTATTCCCGGCGCTACGCGAATCCAGCCGTCGTAATCATCTTGGCACCGTGCAAACATCGCTCCCGGAGCAATAGCAATCCCCTCTTTCCGGGCTGCACGGAAGATATCGCGTCCGGATACTCCTTCAGGCATCCGTATCCAGAGGGCAAAACCACCTGAAGGTGCCGTCACTTGAGATCCGGCGGGAAAGGTATCTTGCACCAGCTCGGCGGCCGCTGTCAGACTCTCGTAGACCAGCTTGCGATTGTGGTCCTGCACTCGGCGAACCTTTCCGGAAGCGAGCATGTGCTCAAGGATTGCAAGCTGCAACGCCGAGACGGTGCATGATGTGGCTTGCCAGCGGTCGCGAACATGTGTCGCATGTGTTCCGGCGGCGACCCATGCTGCCTTGATTGACGGTACAAGCGTCTCTGCATAGGATGAGCACAGAAACACCGAACCTGAGGGGGCCAACGAGTAGAGGCTTGGGGAAGCTGAAGTTGTGTAGCGCATGTCCCGCAGCATCCCATACTCAATCACCTTCAGCTGAGTCTCATCAACGAGGTGTGCTATTTCCGCGAGCACGGACTCCGGAAGGCATGAACCTGTTGGATTGTGTACCGCAGTATCCAAGAGAGCAATTCCTACCTGATTTCGCCGCACTGCCTCGGCCAGACGCGCGACCGAGAAAGAACCGTCCGGCATTGTGGGCAGCTCAAAAGCCGGCATACCTAAGGCCCGAAGAATCGTCAAATGTCCGTAATACGTTGGAGCCTGAACCGCAACCGGGAGACGTTGCGGATTGAGCGTTACCAGGAGCTGAAACACGGTTTGCTCTATCGAGCTTGCCAGAACGAGTTGATCAGGATTGATAGCAATCCCGTGAAGCATTTCGCGCTGACTGACAAGCGAACGCAACTCTGCGGTGCGTTCAAATGTGGCGAATCCATCGAGGAGTGGAGACTGGGTTGATGCGGCCGCTTGCATTGCCGACTTGATCAGGTCCGCCGGTACCAGTTCTTGGGGGAGAACCGCATGATCCATCTTTGCAGTTGTGGGGGCTGCTGCTGGCCGGCAGGTATATTCCTCAATCACTGCGTCAACAAGATCGTCAACGTACTCCGATCCTTCAAAGACTTCCGGCCGTGAAACCACATAGGTTCCGGCTCGCGGCCTGCTTTCTATGAGGCCGCGATCCTGCAGTAGGTTCAGGGCCGACTTCATAGTATTTATGCTCGCGGCGAACGACTCAGCGAGCTGGCGAATTGAGGCAATGCGTTCACCCGGCTCATACACGCCGTCGGCGATAGACTGCTCGATGCGATCCGCGATCACGCGATATCGATGTTCTCGTACTTTTGCCTGAAACATATGGTATCATAGCGCATCCTAAGGATACAGTTCAGGACACAGTTGCTGCGGACTGGATAGATACACAGCGCGGACCGGCTACGCGGTACAGCCTTGTACATCCGGCGAGGTCACACGAATAGTAGCCGGGCCGCTCCCGGGGTTCACTGCAACGGCCACGTTTCGCACGTCGGTGGAGCAGTACGAAGCACCCATAGGAAGGATAATGTCTCGTCCGTTGTCGGTTACCCATACGGTTCCTGCAACAGCAAAAACGCTGCTGCCGCCGACAATGGAGAGAGTTTCACGCGGACCAAGAATAACGGTTTGTATGTGAGTTTTCATGTGACAACACTACGCGTAACCAAGTTAAAGAACGAGACACAATACGGGGTGCTTCAAAGGGTACAGCACGGACGTGTGCGGGGCTCAGGGGCCGGTGCGATCGGCCGTACGGCAGGCAGCCGAGCCGATGGCTTTGATTGCAGCCTCTACGGTGGAATCCCACTTGGTAGCATTAACCCGCATACAGTTCCGATAGTTGCCACTGAGGGTAAACATCGGCCCCGGCGCAAAACAGATCTGCTCACGCCGGACCTGCTCATACACTTCCGTGACGTTGATCTGCGGCGGCAAGACGATCCAGATCACCATTCCGCCCGCAGGATTGGTCATCTGTGTTCCTTGCGGAAAGCTCTCAAGAACAGCCCTCCGCACCTGTGAGACCGACTCGCGGTAATGGCGCCGTGCCGACCGGAGCCACCGCTCATGGCCTCCATTCGCCAGAAACGCGGCAATCCCGAGTGACGTTGGAATAACGACCGCGGCTGAGGTGACCAGCTTCGAGTGGGTAACCGGACCGATCAGGGTAGGGCCGGTGGCTATCCAGCCCACGCGGTATCCGGGAGCAATCGACTTGCTGAAGGACGCGCATAAGAGCGTGCGGTTTGGGTCGGTGAACGAGGCCAGTGATGGAGGCCGTTCTACATTCCAGGCCATCTCTCCGTACATATCGTCTTCCACCAGAATCACCTCATGGCGCTCCAGTACCGCTGCGATCCGCCTCTTGCGCTCAATTGGAATTAACGACCCAATGGGATTCGAGAAGTTTGCGATAAGCACAGCGGCAGCTACTTTTGGTCCAACACCTCGCTGGCGACGTCGCTCTGCATCTGTAAGGATCTGGTCGAGGTCTTCAGGGTCTACGCCTGTTGAAGGGCGACTTGGTATCTCGATGGCTTGGAGCCGTAGCTTTTCCAGGAGCTGGTAGAAAAGGAAGAAGCCGGGTGACTCAATCACCACCGAATCACCGGGAGAACATACCGTCATGAGGGAGAGAAATACCGCCTCGAGACATCCGGCCGTGATGAGTATCTGATCCGGTGACACCGATACGCTGCCACGAAACAAACGTCTGGCAATCTCCAGTCGAAGCACCTCTGGGCCCGGGGGTAGCTCATAGCTCACTGCACGTTCCGGTTGGCGCCGCAGTTCTTTTGCCGTCAAGTCCGCCAAACGGCGTGCGGGAAGCAAGGCCGCAGGTGGCTCAGCCGTGGCCAGGTTGACCCAGCCCGGACGCATACAGTCCTGCATGACGCGCTGCGTGAGACTTCCTGCGGACGCGTCCCGTGGTATGGACTCAGCCGGGTCAGGGAAGTCCATTGAGCAGTCGTCACACAATGGCGGCAGCCGGAGCACGAAGTGCCCGGAGTGACTTCGGGGGTTAACGATTCCCCGGTCTTCCAAGAGCCGGTAAGCCTCCCGGGCGGTATTTATGCTCACCTGAAACTCCCGATGAATATCCCTAATCGATGGAAGACGTTCACCCGGTTCGTATACGCCGGTTGCAATGGTTTCTTCCAGTCGTTGTGCTACCTCTTGATACAACGGAATAGCTTTTGACATCTCTGCCTTCCTTACATACCCTGAACCGCCGCTGCAATGCGCCCCACTGCATCCGGAATGAGACGCTCCGACACATTCGTGAAGTTAAGTCGTATGGTCGATCTGTCAGGCTCTTGGAGGTAAAAGTGTTGTCCCGGCACAAAAGCCACGCCGCGCTTGATTGCGTAACCGAACAGCTCTTCCGTCGGCACCGGGAGCGATGCCCAGAGGAACATTCCACCGCCAGCGACCCAGGGGATTCGAGCCCCGGGCACGAGTGTTTCGATAGCCTGCACCAGCGCATCACGTTGAGCTTGGTATGTGCGGCATATACGTGATAGGTGCGCATCAAGGTTGAACTCTCCGCCGGTGAGTAGCTCCCGGAGAATTGACTGGATTAAGGTCGATGTATGCAGATCTGTTGCTTGCTTGATTGGCTCCAAGTGTTCCAACAGCGAACAATGGGCACGAATAAAACCCAGCCGCAAGGACGGTGCCACCGACTTTGAAAAGCTCCCAAGATAGATGACCCGGTCGGGCACTCTTTGGGCGACCAAGGGTGAGTCGGTTTCACCGAAGCTAATCTCACCGTAGGGATCATCTTCAATCATCCAGCAGTCTGTCTTCATGAGAAGTTCCGCCATGGCGTTCGCAGTGGCTGCGGGGTAGCTGCGGCCGGTAGGGTTCTGAAATCGGCTCATGCCGTAGTACACCGCAGCACCTGTGTCAAATGCTTGTTCGAGCGTCTCCAGATCAGGCCCGGCGTCATTCAACGGAACCGGAATCAGCGGCACGCGGGAAGCTTGGAACGCCAGACGAGCGCCAAGATAGCCTGGGTCTTCAAAGGCAATCGGCCGGTCGGAAAACAGTTTTGCACACAGATCAAGTCCTTGCTGGGAGCCGGAGGTGATCATGACCTCATCCGGGGTGGTTGGGATACCATGATGTGAGCACAAACGATCGGCAATCCAGCTGCGCAGATCGGCGTCTCCGGAGCTTGCTCCGTATTGTAGTACTGAGGCACCGTCTTGCATAAGCACGCGGTCTGCCGCAGCTCGGATTTCATCCACGGGAAATAGATCAGCCAGCGGAAGTCCACCTGCCAGACTCAGAACCTCGGGTGATGATGCGACCCTGAGAATCTCACGAATAAAAGACCGTTCTACACCATACATCTGAAATGCTCCCTTCTGTTCCTATCATACATAGGAAATGTAGCAGTAGAGGACACAGATGATAAGACACAGTTTGCCTGCAAGTATTGGGCACACTTTCCAATGCCTCGCGCGCGGGTGTGACTATCCGCGAAATACTAACTGTGTCTGGTCTTCATTAACTGCGTGACGTACCGTAGCGCGCATGAAGAGCAAAAACGGCGTTACACGGAAGCCGCTGGTATGGATCGTTTACGCGGCTCTCTGTCTCATTTTTGGTACTACATTCCTGGCGATCAAGATTGGATCCAATGCTGGGATACCTCCTTTTATTGGTGCGGGTGTGCGTTTTGTGGTGGCCGGTGTGGTATTGGTTGTCCTCCGCGGTAAACTTCGAGGACCCCAGCGGCCATCCCTGAGCTTTGTGGGCAAGGCAAGTTTGCTCGGGCTCGGTATGGTTGGCTTAGCATTTGCGTGTACCTATTGGTCGATACAGCACCTTCAGTCCGGGTATGCCGCTCAGATACAGTCGAGTGCGCCCATCATTGTAGCTCTCCTCGCGGCGGTGGGGGCCCTTGTGGCGCTGGGTGCGGAGCTCTTTTTTGGCTTAGGTACCATTTGGCATCGCTTCGCGTTTGACAAGGGTGTAGATAGTCTCCAGGTAAACGGATTCAGCATGCTTTCTGGGGGACTCTTCTTATGCGTGATTGCCGTGGCCACGGCTCAGACGGGGTTGCCGCTAAGCTTTGCTGCACTAAGCTCATTGCTCTACTTGGTAGTCGTTGGCTCCATTGGCGGCCACTCGATGTATTTGTGGCTGGTCGGCCAAACCGGTCCGGTCTTTGCGTCAACTTGGTTGTATATTTCGCCCGTGATCGCTACCTTCGTAGGCTCCGTCGTGCTTTCAGAGGCGGTCGGCGCCTCAACCATAGCAGGAGCCGCACTTGTACTCATGGGGGTTTACTGGATTAACCGGGCTGAGCACGGCGGGCGGCTTTTCGCTGAAAAACGGAACTACTAAAGGGGAGCAACATCTATGACCGACACAGGGCTCTCGAGTTCGCTGACATTGCCCTGTGGTGTGGTTCTCAAGAATCGCTGCGCCAAGTCGGCGATGTCGGACTCACTTGGTGATGGGAGGGGGAATCCAACCGACGGTCAAGTTGCTTTGTACTCAAGATGGGCCTATGGTGGAGCCGGGCTTTTGATTGTGGGAGAGGTGCACGGAGATCCACAATACCTTGAGAAACCGGGGAACCTGGTTATGCGTAGCGACTCCGATCACCGGCGCTTCCGCGAACTGGCCGCCGCTGGCCGTGAGAACAATGCCCATCTCTGGCTACAACTTGGGCACGCTGGTGCGTTGGCATACCCGCCGTGCGGCAGGCCGGTGGGGCCCAGCGCGCTTGACCTGCCCGAGCTCAGCTGCGACGCAATGACGCTGCCCGAGATCGCCAACCTGCCTGGCTTCTTTGCCGAAACTGCGCGTTTAGCGCGTGAGTTAGGGTTTGGGGGTGTTCAACTGCACGCCGCCCACGGGTTTCTCCTGAGCCAATTCTTGTCACCGCGATTTAACCTGCGAGGGGACGCCTATGGCGGCGGTGTGGCAAACCGGGTGCGGCTGTTGGTGGAGGTTATAGAACAGGTCCGCGCGGCTGTAGGTCCGGACTTCCCAGTTGCCATCAAGCTAAACTCAAGTGACGGCATTGAAGGTGGATTGGGGGCAGAGGATGCCTTGCAGATGCTCAGGATCTTGGACCAGACCTCAGTTGACTTGATTGAGATTAGCGGAGGAAGCTACTTTCCCGGTGCGCAAAAACAATTAGCTCAGAGACGAAGCGGCCCGTATTTCACGGAATTCACTCTTGATGCGCGCAACTGTACCGAAAAACCGCTCATGGTGACCGGCGGGTTCAAGACACGTGAACAGGCTGAGCTTGCGCTCGAAAGCGGAGCAGCGGATATCGTGGGAATGGCCAGGGCTCTGGTACTGAACCCCGAGCTTCCTCAGGATTGGATGGAAGGAAAGGCTGTGCAGCCGGAGTTTCCCGTTTTCTCAGAAGCTCCGGAGGGTGGTGTTACCGCATGGTACACCATGAAGCTCGCGGAGTACGCGGGGTGCGGGCCGCGCGTGGACACAATCTTGGCACGGCAAGCACTTGAGCTCTACGATCAGCGGGACCAAGACAGAGTTAGACTATGGAATGAGAGGTTTCTATGAGTGCGCAGTTGGCGTACCCTTCTGAGACAGACTATACCCAATAGACCACTCGCCGTACTGCGTCTGCCATACCGCTATTGGAACAACGGCGACCTCGGGAGGGAGTCCAGTCGCCCGTGCTGTTCGCCGCACAAGTTCCGCCTGAGGCACAGCTGCTTCACTGACGCCGAAGTAGGCCGTCCCCGCCTGGGCGTGCTCAAGCACTTCGGCATACAGACGGGCAAGATGGTCACGGCGGACGAGCGGCCAGGTCGCTTCCTCAGGAATTGGTATGCGAATACGGCCTGAGGCACTTGCGTCGGTCAGCAGGAGCGGCGGAACACCGGATTCTTCGTCTGTGACATTAGCCGGATGTATGACCATGCCGTAGAGATCCGGGTGTGACAGAACTCTCAGGCACCCGTCGGTCGCCCACTGCCAGGAGCTCGGCGCGTTGTAGGGAGTCCGTGAGTCTGGTGCAGCACTGCATGATCCAAACAGCCATAGGCCGCCGGTGTAGATAAGCCTTAGCTTATCCCCCGAGGCCTCGCTAGTTTGTGCCGCGGTGCGGGAGGCCGCGTGAGCGAAGATCGCGTTAAGGAGACTCCGGTCTACATCGCCTGCATCCGGCCCGAAACCCGTTGCAAGGTGAATAACAGCATCTGCCTCTGAGAGCCGTTCTACCCAGTCTGCGGGAGTCGAGATTGAGCCATGAAGGACGGCAGCACCGAGTTCCCGAGCACGATCCGCCGAGGAATCCGAGCGGCAGAGAATGGTGGCTGCGTGACCTCTTGTGAGCAGTTCGCCGACAACCGCGCTGCCGACAGATCCTGTTCCACCCAGTATCAGTACGCGCATTATGCCACTGAGTGTACAAGGAAGCGGTGGAGTTGAACATGGCGGAGCTCGTTATGTGGTCTGCGTACGCCTGCCCGTCACGAGGAGCTTCAAGCCACGTAGCATGCGTGTCTTGAAACACCATTATGGGTTTCCACTCCGACGGGCTGAAGCTGTCGAGCATGTCCCCGTCAACCGTGACCGTGACAATCCCAAACAAAGACGGTGCCTGCCTTCTTCAGCGCATGCCCGCTACCGATACATCCCAATCCGCCGGACGGATATGTCCGCTTCAAACGCGGTAGTGCCCGCAACGATAGCAATAGATTGAAGCTGTCGCAGATTTGGAGTTCCGCGCCTGAACATAGAAGAGCCGGAGAAGTCGTCGAAGGGTATGCGTACGGTTTGCCACTGCGCGCTGACCGGAAGTGGGGCAGCGTAGTAGGACCAGGGGAGCAAGTTCTGTGTTGTTCGCACATGCACAAAGTAGTTTCCCGCGCTTCCGCGAACATCAAGTTCTATCCCGCGGTAGTCGCGTGCATCAAGCCGTTTCTCTCCGTTTTTCAGCGGCAGGCGGACTTGTATGAAACCACCATTATTCTCAAGCGATACTCTGCCGGTCATTCGGAGAAAACGGCTATTCGGTTCCTGTACAATGTGTGCCCGCATATCGGATCGTCCACCCATGACCCTGTCGGTTAAGCTCTGCCATGCGGTACCATGGGTCGATATGCCATTTGCATTTGTGAAGTCATCGAGGAGCAGAAGCGACTCTGGGGGCGTGTCGGCCATACCAGTAAAGCCTCCCGGAACCGTGAGCAGAAACAAGATGATCCCTACCGTGAATATTCGCCGCCGCAGTTCATTCATGCTTGTAAGTTACTTTGAAATCACGATCGAACCAATCCTGGCCTCCGGCGTTTGTCGCCAAAACACACCGGACTGACGCCCGAGGAAGCATGGGAAGATATAGAAGCGCTGATAGCATGGGATCCGGTCCCGGTGAACGCAAGTTGTATGCGAGTCGCCAGGCATATCGAACTGCGATACGGCCTGTCCTGGTGGGATAGCCTGATCATTGCGGCCTGCAGCCAGGCCGGTTGTA
>REEM01000026.1 GCA_007695055.1 Spirochaetaceae bacterium
CCGTACTCACAAATACGCTACTTTCGGCAACCGGGCAGGTGCTGTGGCCCTTTGTGTGCTGTAACATCTTAACCGCATTTGTGAGCTACGCTTTTCTACGCTCGGGTGCGTTGAGCTCACTCTCGGGCTATCTCTGGCTTGGAATTGTTGCAGCGCTTGGAAATGGAGTTCTGGGGTCGGTGCTGGCCTATTACCTGTTTGAAGGGGTCACCGAGGTGCACGGCATAGACCGCTTGGTGTTAAGCATTTTGGCTACCGGCAGCTCGGTTGTGGGCGCAGTCTTCTGGGCGGGAATGTTCACCAACCTGCTGGACAAGACCTTGAGTGCCGTCTTTGCATATGTCCTGGCGCCATCACTACCGCGTATTGCTGTCAAGCCCATGCTCGCGCGCAAAGCCCACCAGTGAAAGCCGGTCATGCACATTGAGCTTACGGTAGATGTTGGATCTGTGGTTTTCCACCGTCTTTGGGCTTAGGTACAGCTCATCTGCAATTGCATTCAGGGTAGCGCCCTGCACAAAAAGCAGGAATATCTCCCGCTCGCGCGCTGTGAGCTCCGCAAGTACGGCAGTTGTGTCGTCGGTGCTCACCCTGTCACTCTCCCGGCGCGGCCCACCCTGAGAGCGCCCCATGTCCTTCATGACTTTTTCTAGAAGCACCTGATCTAGGTAGTAGCCGCCGGTTGCAACGCTCCGAACCGCATGAAAGAGTTCGTTGTAGCCGGAACTCTTAGTCACAAATCCGCGCACCTCACGCTTTGCTACCTCCCGCAGAACCTGCAGCTCGGAGTTCATGGTTAGACACAGGACTCCTACCTGCGGATACCTGTTCCTTATCCATTCAATGAGGTCGTAACCGCTCTCTTCACCCGGAAAGTTCAAATCACAGATTGCTACATCCGGAGCAGTTGCCTCTATGAGCGTGCGGGCTTCGGCAACCGTAGCGGCACCGCGCACTTCTTTACAGGCGAACTCGTTCCCGAGAAAATCTATAAGGCTGTCACGAAACATTTGGTGATCATCGACAAGTAGGACGCTTATCTGTTTTTTCATTTCTTAATACTCTTGTAATAGTTTTAAAGAATCTAATACAAGAGAATACTACTCTTACCAACAATGCTCAAGCTCTACTGGAAACTCAAGCCGAACAATTGTTCCACCTTCCGGCGGGCTAAAGCGGCTGAGCTTGGCGCACAGGAGCTCGGCGCGCTCCCGCATACCTTGGGTGCCAAATCCGTCCTCGGCATGGTGAAGTCCCACGCCGTTATCTTGTATGGTGAGTTTACAGCGCCCCCGTGCGGTGTCCGGGCCCTTGATTTCCACCCGCACAAGCGACGCATCTGCATGGCGCACAATGTTGGCAAGCGACTCCTGCACAATGCGGTACAGATGCACCACCGCATCCTCCTCCCAGTCCAGCTGCAGCCGACGGTCAAGATCAAACTCAAAGCGCAGGCCGGAGCGTGACTCAAAGTATGCGCACAGTTCACGAATCATCTCAGCTGGTGTGTCATAGCTTTCAGGCATGGGGCGTGTGCGCCGCGCAAGGAAGCGGATCTCACGTAGTGCACGGCTGAGCGAAGCTTCAATCATGTTTCGCGTAGTTTCATCCTCTACCTTGTCCACCGCCATCCGGGCAATTGCCAGTTCCTGCGCAGCGCCGTCATGCAGGTCACGAGCCAGTGCACGCCGCTCATCCTCTTGTATTTTGTTGGAGAGACCTGCGACTCGCCGGCGGTACTGCTGGTCTGCCGCAACAAGCTCCAGTTTAGATGCCTGCCGTAGATACAGCACCAGAAACACCACGGCCAAGAGTGCTCCAAAGAGTCCCATGCTGTTATAGGCGCGGCTGCGTTGCATCTCAATCTCGGATAGTCGCTCCAGCAGGACCCCAAAGCGCAGATCAAGCTCATGCACAGTACCCGTCCAGTGCGCAAACTCCTCGGGCGACCATTCGCCGTCATGTGGCCCCGGCGCGACAGCCTGGAGCACCTGAACCGTAGTTTCAATCTCTTCAAGTTCGGTCTGCATTTCAGAGAAGAACCGCGCTACTGCATAGAGTCGCGCGTCAATGATTGGAAGGCTCGGAAGCTCGTCCTCGTATCCGGGGGTCATGAAGGAACTGCCGTTATGGTACTCAGCAAAGCGATATTGTAACGTCAGCATTCCCGCCCGGTTATAGGCCTGCCGCATCGCTACAACCTCATCCCGCAACTCTGCAATGGAGCCAGTGCCGCCAAGCAGCGGCACAAACATCGCCCCCAAAGCCAAAACCAGCACAATGGCTGGTATAAGCTCACGCCTCAACCGACGCGAGGATAGACTGAGAGATTTCTTGATTACCGCCGAGGATGTGTCCTCTGTCTTGATAGTTGGCTTCCGCATACCTTCTGCCCGCATACCCCGCAAGTGTAGCACCACCCATTTCACAACGGCTATGGGGTACCTCCCGGGATTCTCTCCCAACCTCTCCCGGCTTTCCAGCCCAAAACCCAGGAGATTTTCCCGGCTTCTCCCGGCAATCTGGGGCGTGACGGGAGAAGTCCCCAGACCTATAGTGGGTTCTGTGAATCAACAACAACTGCGGCATGGGGTATCGTTCTGCCTCTTTAGCTGCGGTTGGCACAATAAGGAGAAGAGCGAAATGAAGAAGATAAAGACAAGATCAGTTGCGTATCTGTGTTTCTTAAGCATGCTGATAGTCGCCGGATTTGTTGCGTGTGGTAACCCGTTTTCCAGTGGTAGTTCCAGTGGTGGCGCGGCAGCCGCACCAGCAGCACCGCGTCTGACCATTACCGGTAATGTCGGCGGCGCGGTTGCCGCAAACTCGGTTGGCGCAAACTCGGTCGGCGCTCTGGGTGCCCCGGCCATAAACCGAGCAATGTTGTACCCGCTCCTTGGCGCCCCCACCGTTGTTCCAGTCAATGCAGATGGCTCCTTTACTCTACCGGTTAATGACCTCCAGCCTGCGGGCATTGTGTTTGTTGATGCTGATGGTGACCTCAGAGGCCACGTGAATTTTGGCGAATCTGATAACGCTATGCCGTTGCATGCCATTGGCGATAGCGTCAGAACAATTGATCTTGGGAGCCTTAACGGCTTATCTGCCCTGGGTGGCGATGGTGGTGGCCCGGAGAGCTTCACTGCTAATTTCTTAACGAGCTACACGCCGGGCCTTTCTGCTAATGAGCGCGACGCCCTGCGCGCTCAGGGAGCCACCTTTTCAGGAGCAATAGCAAACGCCCCTGCTGATGCGTTGCTCAACGACGGGTTCTTTAACGTGATGACGGTGTATCAGATTGAAGACCGGGGGCAATTCACTCAAGTAGACGACACGACGACGACTTGGATAGTGGAAACAGTGGAATGGGATGGCGGTGAATTATCTCTAACTCACTTTCTCTCGGTAATTGTTCGGCATCCTGTTCTTTTAGATGGATTAGTGGTTGAGATCACTAGTGAAGCTCAAGACTATGTTATGCATGAAGATGAGGGCGATAGTTACTACAATCTCGACCGATCCCCGATCATGTCTGAGGGTGACTTTCCTGAGAACCCTCAGAATGCTTATCAACAACGCGCTTTTGGTTTTAGAAATGGTGGTTCAGTAGAAAAAGCTGACGACTTTCCTGAGCCGGGCGAATACACTTTTGTAGTAGCCGGTGAAGACCTATATCGTTTCACGATTCCCGGCAGTATTGAAGAGCTCGTAACGACCAT
>REEM01000238.1 GCA_007695055.1 Spirochaetaceae bacterium
GTATGGCCGGTGGAAGAGTTCCTATCCGCGCTGTGGGGTGGGGAGTTTGGGTGATTCTGATTTCCTGCGCCCAGGCGCAGTACATCACCTTGCAGTATAACACGGGATAGGGCCGATCTCGGCGGCTTTGTCTCGTCCTCGTCCTCCTGTTAACGTCTTACCGTGCTTCCTCAATACCTTGCAGAAGAAGAGCTAGTCCGGACTCAAACTCTGCGTCAGGATCTGCACCGGAAAGGTGGTGGCGAAGGCGGTACACCATGGGGAAGGCCTTGGCGTCCTCGCTGCTCATGAGGTCTTGTGCCTCCTGCTCAGACATGAAGAGCAGGCCGGTGATCTCGTCACAACAGAAGCCGGTCACGTAAGTAATGAGTGTGTGGTATCGCCGCACTGCGCTTTGCTCGTCAATACCGTTGCCAACGAGCGCGCTCAGAATCCCTTCAGCAATGGCCAGCTCACTGCGGCACAAGGCTTCATGGTTCATGGCGGCAAGAAAGAGAGCGGGGTGTCGTTTTGAAACCTCACGGAGAGAACGACAGATCTTCTGCACGGACTCCAGGCCCCTATCTGCTTGTGAGGTGTCACACTCACCAAGTGCGACATCAATTGCCGCATGCAGGAGCGCGTGCTTGTCAGAAAAATAGTGATAAATGGCCATAGGTTGCACGCCCAGGGAGGCAGCAAGGCGGCGCATGCTTAACCCGTCCAAGCCGTGCCTGTCAATCAACGCCACTGCTTCACCAAGAATTCGATCACGTGATAGAGGGAGTTGTCCCTTGGAACGTGGCATAGGCTCTCCTATTGACATTATCTTACACTGTACAATAAAATTAATTGTACACTGTATTATAACATAGGAGTTAATCGATGTCCGCTGCTACCAAG
This sequence comes from Spirochaetaceae bacterium, assembly GCA_007695055.1. GTDB lineage: Bacteria > Spirochaetota > Spirochaetia > DSM-27196 > SLAA01 > SLAA01. The sequence goes on from REEM01000238.1 coordinate 883, forward strand.
GCCATTTTCCGCCCATATCGGCTGCGCCTTGCGCTCACCTACACACTTTCAGTGGCCGAGTTTGTGCTTGGTCTCATGTATCCGTTCACCATTGGACTGGCAATCAACGGGTTCTTGGCCGGTCATGGCATTATGAGCATTATACCTTTGGCCATAGTCTGGCTATCTCAGGCGCTGGTAAGCGCACTCTACCAGGTACTTGCTTCTCGCCTGGTTGCCAAAATCTACCGAAATATTGCGAGTAAGCTCATTCTTGGGCAGCCTGCCACACCAGATTCTACGAGTGAGATTGCAGCCCGTGTGACCATGGTAGAACAGGTGTGTGATGCGCTGGCCAATGAAGTGCCATTGCTGATCAGTGGTGTAGTAGGGATAGTTGGCTCGGCCGTAATGCTGTTCATCTACGATCTGCGGGTCGGAGTGGTTGCTTTAGCGTTGATAGTGATTATTTCCTTGCTACAGTGGTGGTTCAGTATCCGGGCTTTTGACCTCAATGGGCGGATCAACACCCTCCGGGAGTCTCAGGTCAAGGTCATTTCAAGGCCAGCCCCAGCGCGCATTCGCGACTACTTCCGAGCCATTACACGACTGAATATACGCTTCAAGGACGTGGAAACCGGTGCGTGGTCAGTCGCTGACGTCTTTTCGCTGGGTGCAGTGATACTTGTGCTGTTTCTGGTAACCGGGAACGGCGCCCTTGATGCAGGCTCGATCTACGCAATGGTCACCTACGTTATGACTCTCACTGACTCGCTGGAGAACGCTCCCGTTCTGGTAGATGAGGGAGCTTACTTCTACGACGTTTCTTTGCGCGTTGCCGAGCACCTGGCCTAGGAGGTAAAATAGGTACAGTCCTGAGCAAGAACTTCCGAGTAATAGAGAAGAGGAGTAGTTTATGAAAGGTCTCCGTTTTGTTGGAGCACTTGCATGTGCCGTCCTGCTTTTCTCGGCAGTTCCGGCCCCAGCCCAGCAGGCATGGGAAGGATCGGCCGTAGTTGGACGCTTTGGCGATTTTCCGCCGGGTGGGCTTTTTGCCGCCTCGAATGCATTTCCACGGAACTCAATGGTCACCGTCACCGACGGACGCAGTGGGCGACAGGTTCGCGTCATTGTGGTGAGTCGGGTAGACGATCCTGGTGTGTTCCTGCTTCTCTCACCGGAAGCTGGCCAGGAACTGGGTCTGCGTGCCGGGGGATCCACCCAAGTGAGTGCCGCACCAGTGCGAAGTACGCTCCCGGAATCTCCTGTTCCCGCATTGGTAGATGAACCTGCCCTGAGCCCCGACCCGGATGTAAACCCTGCAGCACGCATTGCCGAGCTTCTTGATCCTGAGCCGGAACCAGAGCCTGTTGAGGCGCCACGTATCGCGGAAGCTCCGGAGCCAGTCGAGGAACCGGTAACGGAACCGACGGCCGAACCAGAGGCCGAGGCAGCTCCTGAGATTACCACAGCGCCAAGTCTGGCACCTGTTGTTCCTACACCAGCACCAGCCCCGCCCGCGGCAACACCCACACCGACACCACCTGCGGTAGCTCCGGCTCCGGCACCGGTTGAGGCGCCAGCGGTTGCTGCTTTTGGTATTCGAGAGGGTCTGGGCACCGCCTCGCGTGGCCTCTCAGGTGAACAGCCTTTGCCGGATCGAGAATATATCGACCTGCGTCCTCTTGAGCCTATTGTGAGTGACGAGGAGCCTGGAAACGGGATAGAGGAGGCCTTGGCCCGCCTGCGTAGGCGAAGCCCTCAAAAAGAACTCTTTACCGCACCCCAACCGGACTCGGTCTACACATTTATCCAGCCGCCTTACCGCATAGAACGCTTTGAGCCGGATCCCGAGAGCATTGCACGTGCCCGTCTTCCAGAAGAGGCGGTGGCGGTGGAAGCACCCGAGGAACCCGAAGAGCCCGAGGACGACCTGCCTGAGGTCGCCCGACCAATGGATGCACCCTCGGTTGAGCTGGAACCCGGCGCAATTCTCTCATTAGAGCCCGCAGATGCACGACCACCTGAGGCTCCAAGCGTTGTGGAGATGGAACCAGAACCAGAACCAGCAGCTGAGCCTGCACGTGACATCGCCGCAAACGGCACACCCTTTGCAGAGGCACTCAGCGAGGGAGCGTACTACCTCCAGATTGGAGCGTACTCCAACGTGGAAGGTGTAGAGGCGGCACTGTCTGGGCTTGACCTGAATGCAGAGTATCCCTACACCGTGGTGCCTGGCGTATCACGGGATCGTACCGTGTACCGTGTGTTTGTGGGCCCGCTTGAAGAGGATGAGAAAGGTCGCGCGCTGTTTATGGTGCGTGCCCGTGGGTATCGTGATGCCTTTGTAAGGCGCGGTGGCTGAGACTGAGGCTGTGGCCGAGGTCAAGGCTGAGACCGAGACTCAAGCAGAGACTGCTGAAGCAGAGGCTGAGCGGGGATTCCTCCCCGCTCTTGCCCAGATTACGTACTAGGCTGAGCCGACAAGGCAGAGCCACTCGGCCTCGCAGGCAAGCTCGTCACCCACATAGGCCTTGCCGCTTTGTTTGATCATTTTCGGGCTAATGCGCATGTTCTGTATCACAAACCGCACTTCTTCGTTCGGAACTACCTGACGGCGAAACTTTGCCTTCTCTATTGATGCAAGGAAAAAGAGAGCGCTCTGCTCCATAATGTTCAGGTGCTTAATTCCTGCTCCACCACACTGCGCCATGGACTCTACCAGGACCACACCGGGCACCACCGGGTACTCGGGGAAATGGCCTTCAAAGAAGAACTCTTTGTCGGTGAACACATGGCTCCCAATAATTTCTTCCTTGTCGCACTTTTCCAGCTTATCTACGAACAGAAACGGCTTGCGGTGGGGTAGTAGATCCTCAATATTCTCAATCATGTTGTGTGCTCTCCTCTTCAGTTTTGTATGCTAACACCAAATGTGCGCCAATGGCTTGCTGCCATTGGGCGCCTATATACCTTGGAAGCGTAACCAAGATGCGACCAACGCTTCAAGTGCAATAATCCCACTCAGTTGCGCTGCAGCTACCACAAGAAGCAGAATTCCGCAACTTACAGCCGCCACCCGGGCCGCCCGCGCGGTACGCTGAAGTCTTCGTCCAAGAAACAGCAGTCCGAGCCCGAACGCCGCAGGGGGCAGCGCTGCCAGAATGCGGGCAGCCATAGGGTAGGCGGCGGCGCTGCGCTCTAAGCGCATAGCGGTGCGCATAAGAAAGGCGTTGAGCTGCTGGAACCTACCGGCTGCGATCAGCGCTCCAATAAACACCAGAAAGGCCCCGGCCGCTATGTGAAGTCGGCGCAGATGTTTGCGAACGCCCGCCCCAAGCTGCTGAAAGCGTCCAAAAAACGCGGCTGCTGCAAGAAAGGGGAGTCCAAGTCCAAGGGAGTACACGGTTAGGTAGAGCGCACCTTGGGCGATGTTGGCACTGCTCCCGGCCATGACCAGGATTGCGGCCAGAATTGGCCCGACGCATGGAGTCCAGCCCGCAGCAAAGGCCATACCCACCAGGAATGAACCTGACACCCCGGCTGGCCGTGCCTTAAAGTGAAAGCGCTTTTCCAGGTTCAGCAGCTTCCAGAAGTCAAAAATCATGTTCAGGCCAAGCAGCATGACAATAGAGCCAGCAAGGAGGTCTATTGCTGCGCCGATATTTGAGAACAGAAGCCCGGTGCCGCTAAAGAGAATACCCAGGACTACGAACACCACCGTGAATCCGAGAATGAAAAGCAAGGTTCTGCGAATCACGAGACTTCGGCGTGGTTCAAGGTCTTGGAGGCTGACTCCCCCGACATAGGACAGGTATGACGGAACTAAAGGGAGGATGCAGGGACTTGCAAAGGATAACAGTCCTGCAAGAAAAGCTAGAAGAATGTTGATGTTTCCGCTCATGACCTTCTCATTGTTGTAGTGTGCTTTACCTGGGGGCGTCCGGCGCGCTGGTCAGGTCGTGGAAGAACTCAACATAACCCGGCTCGTCCCAATGTGCAAACCCAATAAGCGCGGCGGGCATTGAACCGTCTGGTGCAATGACGTAACTCGTTGGTAGTCCGCGTACGGCGTAGCGTCGCGCAACAGCGCCCGCATAATCAAGCAGAATAGGGTACTCAAAATTGTGCTCGGAAATGAACCGCTGCACCGTCTCACGGTCCTCCTGCATGTTAATTGCAAGGATTTCAAATTGCTCGCGTGGCAAACTCTCGTAGAGCCGCTGCATGGAAGGCATTTCCTCAATACAGGGCGGGCACCAGGTGGCCCAGAAGTTCATGAGCACCACCTTACCTTCAAACTCAGAAAGCCGGAGCTCTCCGCGATCCAAGGTCTGCAGGACAAACTCTTCTGCCTGCGGCGGGTTGTCAAAAACACGAAAGCCCAGGCCTTCGAGCCGTGTTTTTGTTTCGGCGTCTATGCCGCGCCGCGCTTGAGCATTCGTGGAGGAACCCTCTGTCGAGGTTTCAGTTGAGGTTTCCGTGGGCGCGGCCGCGGGGTCGGCCGAGGTCGTGGGCGGGGGCGCGGCTGCGGGTTCGGCCGCGGATCTGGTTACGGGCTGCTGCAGAACCAGCATTCCTACCAACACGAAAGAGAAGACCACGCCAAAGCCTATGCCTGCATATACAAGTAACTTACCCATACTCTAGACAATACTCGACCAAAGCGCTCAGGTCAACGCGGCACATCAAGACAGCATCTTTACTGCAGGAACCCGGGAGCCACCACACGGGTCATGAGAAGGATAAAGTTGTATGCCGCATGCGCCCAGGCAAGGGAGTGAATTTCCCCGCGACGGAGAAAGCTCACGGTAAGGACTATCCCACCGGCGGCGGCCCCAATAAGGCCATAGACGCCTTGATAGAGGTGTACGACCGCAAACAGCACAATAGCCACACTCGCCGCGGTTGCTCTTCCGGCCCCGGCCGCGCGTAGGGTCGACACTGCGTAGCCGCGGTAGAGGAGCTCCTCGCGGTAGGAGTTGACCATGGTGGACACAAAGAGCAGCAGCGCTATGAGTGGAATGGGTAGGCCACCCGCTGGCGCTCCTGCAGGCGCTCCTGCGGCCGCACCGGCGCCAGTCGACCCAGCCGCCCCGGGGCCAACCGACCCGGGGCCGGGCGCGCCGGGTATGCCCCCAAGCAGCTGCATGGACAGCAAGGCTGCAGCTCCCATTACCACAAACAAAACCACAGCCGTTCGCAAGGCTGGCTTGAGCATGGAGCTGCTGACCGGCACCCAACCGGCTGCGGCCAGCCTGCCGCCGCCGCTACGCTGGAGAAACAGCCACAGAAAGGCAATTTGAGGTATCCCTACCAGCACCGACAAGAGCTGGTACTCAAGCCGCATGACCGCTTCTGGGTCGGCCCCGGCCGCCATGAACAGGCTTGGCAGCATGAAGGTGCCAGCCACGATCATAAACTCCACAAAATGCTTTGTAGCTGTATTGTTGCTTGTATCATGGGAGATGTTGTTCATATCACTCATTGTACACTTCTCATTTGCCTAGTGTTTACTGTATCTTCACTAATGTACATCTCCTGAGGGGCCGAAATACAGAAGAGGAGCGGTGTGATTATCCTCGGTCTGGAAAAAAAGTTGGAGTCAAAGGAATAATGTGGATTGCAATTCTTGTGGCTATCGGTGCCCTCATTTTCTTGCTCGTGGCCGCAGCCAATTCCGCCGCGTCCGGCTTTCCGTGGGTGCAGTTCTACGTCAAAGGGAAAGAGTCCGGATTCAAGATTAGAGAGTTGAATCTGCTGCGGAAAATTGCGGTTGAGAACCGGCTCAAGAATCCTACATCTCTATTCTGGAGTGAGAGGACTTTAGATCGATGTATACGCGGCATTATCCTACGGTATCGCGCACGCGGGCAGGAAAACAATCCTGACGCCGTGACCTTTCTCGGCAAACTGTTTGACTTCCGCAAGACGGTTGAGATGAACCAGCCAAAATATCGACTTGGAATTCAATCTACACGCAGCGTTGCCTCCGGACAACCCATAAAAATCACCTTTCCCGGTGGCAGTGTCTACTACTCTAAGGTCGTAGAAAACATGCGCAAATACATGGCCATTGAGTACCCTAAGGGAAAGCAGAAACCACCCGGTTTCTCCTGGAAGGGTTCTAACATTAGCGTCTACTTCTGGCGCCATGAGGATGCTGGCTACTATTTTGAGTCCAAGGTTATTGGTGACTACCTTGAACAGAAACGACCTATTCTGCACATCACGCATCCCAACGATCTGGTTCGCACGCAGAAACGCAACTCGGTGCGGGCCGAGATTAGTAGCAACGGCAAGCTCTTTCCGCTCCGCTCAATTAAAGATGCAAGCGAGAAGGTAGCACAGGCTGGCGGGTACCGATGCAAGATGGTCGATATCTCAGAAGATGGAGCCGCTGTTCTGGTTGGTGGACGTGCCAAGAGCGGTATTCCTATGCGCATTCAGACCGAGATTAACGGAGAGCCGGTGGTGATGTGCGGAGTTGTGAAGGGCGTAACCTTTAAAGAAAAAGCTCGCATGTCTATTTTGCACCTTCAGGCCGTGAAACCCAGTCCGGCTATGCGTAACCGCATTTTGACCTACGTATACGGGATATTCCGGAACGCCGGTGAGGTTACCTCGCCCGCATTCAAGAACGCTCCGGCATCTGCCACTGGGGCGGGGGCAGGAGCTGCTTCCGGGAACACCACACAGACCTGATGCGCGACGGCGCGGCGAACCACACCCACACCTCACCAGCGACGCAACGGCTACCGCTTAGCCGCCTATTTCCAACAAAAAACTCATGTGACGAAGCAGCAGCGACATTTCTCCGGTAGTACTCTTATGCCCGCCAGCGTGGCTGCCCACACCGCGGGAAACTGAGTATCAACCCTGGAGGATGTATGAACACTCGACTTCCCATGCTTGCGGCCCTCATTGCCGCACTTGCGTTGTACGTCTCGGTGATTGCCGCGCTCCTGATTCTGGCGGTACTGGGGCTGGTGGCACGTGCGACTGCGGGAGGAGCGGCTGCCCGGCTGGCCCCGGCAGCGGCCAGTCCGGCTGCCCGGCGGAACACTACGCTCTTTGTGGTGCTGCTGCTGACCGCCGCGGTGCTGGGCTTTGGCGGCCGCGAACGCACACGGCTTGACCGCGCACGTAGTTTCACCGGAATCCCGGTTGAGGACGTCACCGGCGCCGAGCTGCGGCTGACCGAGGACTCACGGCTCATTAGTTCCGGTGCAACGCTGTACGTGGGGCGCCTGACAGAGGTGCGCCGCGACGCAGAGCTGCAAGCCGGGGCCGGGGGTTCAGCGGTGGCCTTTCTTCGTGGTGGGCCCCGCGCAGTACGCGGTGAGCGGCTGCGGCTGAGCGGCAGCTTGGTGCAGGCTGAGCCGGACTCGAGTGCGGCCTATCTGTTGTGGGCGCGCGGAGAGGCCGAGGTATGGGGGCAGCAACGCATACGGCGCGCCCTGCTCGGCCGCATGGCAGAGGCCGCAACTGCACTGCCGGAGCAGACCCAGGCCCTGTTCTCCGCAATCTTTCTGGGGCAACAGGACGACCTCAGTGACCGGGAACGCGCCGCCTTCCGCAACTCCGGGAGCCTGCATGCCTTGGCCCTGTCGGGGCTCCATTTGGGAATACTGGCTCTCTTGGTAGGCAGGCTGGCTTCACGGCTACTCGGGCGCATTCAGGCCGTCTGGCTGGTTGTGCCGGTGCTCGTGGTCTATGTGTGGATGGTTGGGCCGCGGCCCTCGCTCATGAGGGCGCTTCTGCTGGCGGTGTTTGGCGCGCTGTTCATGCTGCGCGACCGGCGGGTGGGGATTGGAAACCTGCTAGCCTATGTGTTCCTGGTCATGATTGCCGTCCAGCCCGCATCGGCGGCCACCCTGTCATTTCAGCTGTCCTTCTCGGCGCTTGCAGGTATTGTGCTCCTCTCGCCCCGTATCGAGCGGCTGTTGTCTGGCCGAGTGCCGCGCGTGGTGTCGGTGCCGCTGTCGGCGGCGCTTGGTGCTCAAGCCGCTACTACTCCAATTCTGGCCGAGTCCATTGGGACGCTCCACTTTATTGGCATTCCGGCGAGCCTCATGGTGGTGCCCTTGGTCACACTGTTTCTCTACCTGGGGCTGGCCGTGGCCGGTCTTGGTATTGCTGGACACGGCCTTGCCGGACTTGGCGTTGCAGGACTTGGGCCAGCAGGTGTTGGTGTGCAGAGCATTGCCGCCGCCGGGCTGAGCCTCGCTCACCGTGTGCTTATTGGCTTTGCTGAGTTTGCTGGCCGGGCGCCGTCACTGGATACGCCTAACGGTATGGAGGCTGGGCACTGGTTTGCCTTAACATTATTCCTGCTTCTCGTGTACTATCGGGAACTACGCTGGCTGCTTGCTGGTTTGCGGCGCAGCCGTGGCGGGCGGCTGGCTGCGCATACATACAACCCGGAGGCTGCATGAATCATAACTCCCCGCGCGATATCTCCGGTCTTCTTGAAGAGCTTGGCGCCGGACTCAAGAAGCGCTGGGGGCAGAACTTTCTCATCTCTGGCGATGTACGAACTCGAATCATAGATCTGTTAGATATAGAGCCTGGAGCCGCGGTGTGGGAAATTGGCCCTGGTCTGGGCTCCATGACCGAGGAGCTGCTTGAGCGCGGTGCACATCTTACCGCTTTTGAGATTGACTGGGCATTTGTACGCTTTCTGGGGGACACCCTGGGGGCGCGTTTTGAACACTTCAACGTCGTGCAGGGAGACGCGGCCAAGACCCTGATAGAGGTACAGGCCGAGCATGGTAACCCCGACTATGTTCTGGGAAACCTGCCCTATAGTGTGGCGTCTGCAATCATTGCGGTGCTGTTAGAGAATGGAATTTCGGCCAAGAGAATGGTGGTTATGGTTCAGCGTGAACTCGCAAACCGAATGGTAGCTGGCCCTGGAACCAAGGACTACTCAGCTTTCTCGGTCTTGTGTGGCACTCGTGCTCGCATGCGCAAGGTCTTTGATGTCACTCCCGGGTGCTTTTATCCGGCGCCGGAGGTGGTATCAAGTGTGGTGGAAATTCTTCCCGGTACGGAGCATGAAATACGTGACCCGGTACTGCTGAGCCGCTTAGTGCGGGAGCTATTCTCGTCTCGACGAAAGACTATTCGCAATAACCTGAAAGGTTCCGGGCTGGCCGCGGAGTACGGTCTGGAGCGACTTTTAGATGCCTTTGAAACGACATCAATAGATACAAGCGTTCGTGCCGAGGCACTGAGCACGCAGGACTTTGTGCGGGTCGCCAACGCCCTTGCCTAAGCCAGGGCGAGGTCGCGCATGACCTGCTCAACCTTGCGTTTGTCTTCCTCGGCAAGCGGACAGAGCGGTAGCCTATAGACTTCCTGCACTCGCCCCATGAGGTGTAGAGCATACTTGACCGGGATAGGGTTGGTGTCTAGAAACATCGCCTTAAAGAGGGGCAGGAGCCGATAGTGTGCGGACCGAGCCTGTTCGAGACGACCGTCAAGGGCCGAACTCACCATATTCACAATTGCGGCCGGGGCAAGGTTACTCGCCACCGACACCACGCCAGAACCGCCCATGAGAATAAGCGGCAGGGCTAGATTGTCGTCACCCGACAGGACGGCCAGACTGCTTGGTTTCTTTGCCAGAACATCTATCATTTGTGGAATGCTGCCGGAAGCCTCTTTGAGGGCTTGGATGTTGGGGTGCTTTGCAAGGCGCAGCACCGTCTCGGTCTCAATGTTCTTACCGGTGCGTCCGGGTATGTTGTAGACAATCTGGGGTAGGTCCACCGCGTCCGCAATAGTTGAAAAGTGGCGGTACAGGCCTTCCTGGCTTGGCTTGTTGTAGTATGGCGCTACCTGCAGGGTTGCCGCCGCACCAAGTTCGCGAGCACGTTGGGACATGTCCACCGCTTCTTTGGTACTGTTGGAGCCGGTGCCCGCACAGACCGGCACACGCCCGCCTGCTTGGTCAATGACAATCTCAATAATGCGAATGTTCTCATCATGCGTTACGGTTGGGCTCTCGCCGGTGGTGCCCACCGGAACCAGGCCGGATACACCTTTTTCTATCTGGAACTCAACGAGTGCGCGCAGGGCGCCTTCATCAATACTCTCATCCTTATTAAACGGGGTTACCAATGCGGTGAATACGCCTGTGAACATTGTGAGCTCCTTCCTGATCTCTCAATTGATATCTGTCTTTTTGCCTGGTTGCGCCGGGCTTTATGCCTGGTTGCGCCGGGCCTGGGCTACAACATCTTCAATGAAGTTCTCCACCGAGAAGAACCCGGTGCGGCCTGACAGCCATTCTAAACCGAGAACCGCTCCAAGCGCAAATCCTCCGCGATTGCGGGCAGTGTGCGTAATGCTAATGGTGTCGGCTGGCGAATCAAACTCTACACTGTGGGTGCCAGGAACCGAGCCGCCGCGCAGGCTGGCCACATGCAGCTCATCTGGCTCAATACGGCGGTCAAGTCTGTTGGTAACAATGCGGTTTTTGCGTGGGTGGGCCTGGAGAAGGCTTTCGGCCACGGTGATAGCGGTACCCGAGGGGCTGTCTTGTTTGCCGCTATGATGCTTCTCCAGCATCATGACGTCGTAGTCCTGTATGGGGCCAATGATTTGGGCGGCAAACTCGCTGAGTACGCGGAACAGGTTGGCGCCTATGGAGAAGTTAGAGCCATAGAGTAGGGCCGCTCCGGCCTGCTCACCTTGCTTACCCTGGTACATCTCCTGCACCGTGTCACGGTCGGCTTCCCACCCGGTTGTGCCTACTACCGCCGGGATCCCGGCCGCGTAGTAGAGGGCGGCGTTGGTGACAACGCCACCAGGTAAGGAGAACTCAATCACGCCTTCGCTGCGCTCAAGCAACTCAGCGCTCAAGGAGGGTGCATCACCACGGCTGGGATCCGGATCAACACGGGCTGTGACCTCGTGCCCCCGCGTTAGCAGGACTGACTCAATCTCCTGTCCCATGCGACCGTAGCCGCAGATCAGCACCTTCATATAGTTACTCCCTGTTCTTTGTTATACTCCCTGGCACAGAGTAACGGCCGAGGTGTTCACAATATCCTCAACCGAGCAGCCGCGGGAGAGATCACTCACCGGTTTTGCAAAGCCTTGCAGGAACGGGCCGTAGGCCTCAGCACCAGCAAGCCGTTGTACCAGTTTATAACATATATTGCCACTTGCAAGGTCAGGAAATACCAATGTGTTGGCATTTCCGGCAACCTCGGAGCCCGGCGCCTTCTTGCTTCCAACGCCCGGCACTATCGCTGCATCGGCCTGAAGCTCTCCGTCTACCTTCAGGTGCGGCGCTTTTTCCTTCACAATTGCGAGCGCCTGTACCACCTTGTCTACAGCCGGGTGGCTGGCAGAACCCTTGGTAGAGAAGGAGAGGAGTGCAACACTCGGCTCAACCTCAAGGAAGGTGCGGCAGCTCTCGGCGGCAGCAATGGCAATTTCGGCCATACCTGCGGCATCGGGGTCGGGTACCGTTGCACAGTCGGCAAAGATCATGTGGCCGTCGGCTCCCCACTTGGTGTCCTTCATCTGCATAACAAAGCAGCTGGAGGCTACCTTGGTGCCCGGGCTGGTTTTGATAATTGCCAAGGCAGCACGCAGCACGTTTCCGGTTGAGTTTTCGGCTCCGGCAATCATGGCGTCAGCATCGTCTAGGCGCACCATCATTGCTGCCCAGTTCAGCGGCTCAATGATCTGGGCTGCAGCGCCTGCCTCATCTAACCCTTTGTGCTTGCGCAGTTCAAGATACTCGGCGGCATAACGGTCTTTGTCCGGTGAGGCGGCGGGGTCTACTACATCGATACCTGCTAAGGATACCCCCTCTTGTTTTGCCACCTCTATCACTGCATCCGGTGAGCCTATGAGCGTCACTTTAGCGGCTAGCTTCTCGTCGGTGAGAATGCGAGCCGCCTGTATGGTACGGGGCTCGGTACCCTCGGGTAGAACGAGCTTTCTTTGTAATTGCTGCGCCTTACTGCGCATGCGGTCGATAAATGCCATAACGGGAACCTCCGCGAATCGGTATAAAAAGATGGGATATATTAGCACAGTGCCGAGAATTGTCAAACTTTGAAACAAACTTCCGTGTTGTAGTATGGGCCAAAAGCGGGCTATGATGCCGGTATGCAGGTTGGTGTGTATGGTCTCGGGCGTTTTGGTGCCTTTTGGGCGGAAATGCTCGCAACGAGATACGAGGTTGTTGCCGCAAATCGTTCTACCACACGGAATACGCCAGATGGCGTTCGGCGTGGGAGTTTAGAGGACCTTGCTGAGTGCGATGCGTTGTTTCTGTGTGTTGCTATCTCTGCTATGGAACCGGTGCTTGAGGATCTCTCAACTATTCTTTCCTCCGGTACGCTGGTGTTTGATACCTGCTCGGTCAAGATGTATCCGGTGGAACTCATGCAGCGCATACTTCCCGCGGAACTGGAGATCATTGGTACCCACCCTATGTTTGGGCCTGACTCCGCACGTGAGCCCAACGCCCGGCTTCCTCTGGTGTTTTCGCCGGTTCGAGTAGACTCGGAAAAGGCCGATTTTTGGCACCATGAGTTTGAAGCACTTGGACTTGAGGTGCACACCATGAGCGCCGAGGAACACGACAGAATTGCGGCATCGACCCAGGGAATTACCCATCTTATTGGTCGCGTGCTCGGTGAGCTGCAGCTTGAGTCAAGCCCCATTGCGACCCTGGGCTACACCCGCATTTTGCAGCTGGTAGAGCAGACCTGTAACGACCCGGAGCAGCTTTTTCTTGATCTGCAGCGGCATAACCCGTACACCGCGAAGGTGCGTCAGCGGCTGCGAGATGCCTTTGAACGCATTGCGGACAAGATATAGAGACAGGGGCGAACGCATGCAAGAAACGCTTGACACAACTCTCGGCGGCAATCTAGTATTCAGACAGCAGAAGGGGCAGAGATGAGCGACTTACGTGTGCGCCAGATTGAAGAAAGTGAAATGGAGACCGTGCTTGCGGAAGATGTGGAGTTCGAGGGTGAACTCAGTTTTTCGGACGGGCTGGTGATTAAAGGAAGTCTTGAAGGTCGCATAGAGTCCAAGGGCGATGTCTACGTGAATCCTGGGGCTCGGGTAAACGCTACTATTTTCGCAGGTCGTATTAGCGTGAAGGGAAGCCTCATGGGTGAGGTGCATGCTGCCGAGCGCATTGAGCTCTTTTCGGGTTCAGAACTTGACGGGAGCGTTTTTGCACCGGACCTTATTGTCCAGAGTGGATGTAGACTTAATGGTAACTGTAGTATGCCGCCCCTGGAACGGAGAGCGGAACGCACATAAGCCCTGGGAGGGGAGCATTCGTATGAGACAGAAACTAATCGCCGGAATTGCGGCGCTTGTGTTTATGGGTGTCACCACCCTGGCGGTCGCTCAAGCGCCCGACGCATTGCAGCTGTATCGCAGCGGTCAATACAACGCGGCAGTTCAGGCGACGCTCGCCGAAATTGAACAGATGCCACGCAACATGAATGCCTACAGCGTGCTGGGTTGGAGCTTACTAGCTCTCAACCGCAACCAAGAGGCACTTGAGTATGGCAATAGGGCCCTTGGCATTGCGCGCTTTGACCATCGCATTGTTCACATAGTAGCCGAGGCAAACTTCAGGCTGAACAACAATGAACGCGCGCTTGAGTTGTACCAGCAATACACCGCAATCCAACCGCAGGGTGTGCATATTCCACAGGTGTTCTTTAACATGGGTGAACTATTCATTCGCATGGGAGAGTACAACCGGGCCGATATTGCTATAACCACCGCGCTGCACCACAATAGTGAGAGCGTTAACTGGTGGGTGCGTCTGGGCTTTGTCCGCGAGCAAATAAATGACCACGAATATGCTGAGGCGGCCTATCGCCAGGCGCTGGGCATTAATCCCAACCACACAGCCGCGCTACAGGGCTTGGCTCGGGTACAGGCGGTCGTCGGCGGTTAGCGCCGTTCGCTGGCACCACCATACACACTGAGCCCTGCCGATACCAACCTGTTCGGCTGGCACCGGCATGCTCGCCAAGGCCCCTCGCTATTTATTCACTTCTCGAAATCCTATTCGTCTCGTGATATCCTGCCGATTATACACTAGAAGATCTAGAAACAAGGACGCTTATGCCTGCTCGCGCAATTCTACTTCTTACTTTCCTCATAGCTTCACTTTTTGTGACCGCAGGCCCGCTGTCGGCCAAAACGGTGCGTGAAGCTCCGGTTTCGGTTTTTGACCCGGTGCTTATGGCGCAGGGCGACTCCAGTGTGGCCTCGGCGCGTGGATATCGATCCTTGTTCATAAATCCTGCAGCTTTTGCCTTAGGGCAGGGCAATTTCACCTTACTGAATCTGCAGGGCTGGATACACAGCAGTCCAACCCAAGCCCTTGAGTCTATGCAGCTTTTCTTTGGAGAGAGCGATATAGAAGAAGGCGATACCTCGCTCTCGCGCCTTGAACGGCAGCTCTCGAGTAACGGTATGGGAGTAGGGGCTGCCGGTGGAATTGGATATGTGGGCGGCGGCCTTGGACTGGGGCTGCGCTTTGCTTCTGACTCGTACTTCTTTGGTGAGCAGCTTCCCGGCGGCATTACCGGCACCTCCACCTCCGAGATCAGCTTTGTAGGCGGTCTGGGCTTTCCTTTCCAGCTTGGGCCGGTGCAGGTAGCCATAGGCGGGTCGGTACGTCCTTTCGTCCGCGTACGTTCTCTTTTTGACAGCGATGCTTCCGATGCAGCCCTACAGAAGTTTCTGGGTGTGCCGGGTGAGATTGAGGAAGACTATAGAGATATTACCCGTTCACTCAACGGTTATGGTTTTGCCCTTGATGCCGGGCTTTTGTTGCAGTACCGCGACTTCACCTTGGGCATTGCCGGGCGGCATTTGGGCGATACGCGTCTTAATTACTCCGAGCATAGCCTATCTGAGGTCCGCGACAGCCTTTCCAATGGTGCCCTCCCAGCCGAGAAGAGCGAGGGAGAAGAGGGGTACATCCCGGTGGGGCAACACATAATTCCCACTCGCTTTGATTTTGGGCTCATGTGGGCGCCTCGTCCATGGGATGTTGCCCGGCCGCAGCTCCACCTGGAGCTACGTGACCCTATGGGTTGGGCAGATCCGTCCGGCACCGGGAGTCAACCCTTACTCTACCGTACCCACCTGGGCGGTGAGCTAGAGCTCATGCGGTTCTTCTCTATTCGTGCTGGCCTGAATCAGGGCCGTCCTACCGGCGGGCTTGGCCTACGACTCTTCTTCTTTGATCTCAACATGGCACTCTACGGTCGGGAGCTTGGAGAGCAGCAAGGTGACACTAGTAGTGCTGGCGCAGCACTTGAGTTTGGCATACGGTTCTAGCCGGGGCTGGCAGGCCTGCGTGCGGCGACAGATGCCTGATAGAGTTCATCTTCATGGTGTATAATGATTCTCACGAAAATGGTCGATAGGAGTACCAGATATGTTGCGAATTCGGTACCTATTCAGTGCGCTACTGCTCATGTTGCTCTTCACCGCCTGTGAAGACATATTTACGAACAACGTCTTTTCCAACTTCCAGCGTGACCCGGACAACCTGAGCAAAGACCAACTCCTTTCGCGCGCTGCCTACGTTGGTGGCGACCGCGCCGAGGCGGCCAAGCTCTATGAGGCACTGAAGACAAAGATCTCCGCTGGTGACGATGCTGAGGTCTTTTTGGTCATGACCAATCTTGCGCTCACCGCTTCCGGTGTCTTAGATGAACTCCAGGACCTGGTGAAAATTGGAATTGACGGAGATCTGGACGATGCCGAGGCTCTGTCCGGCGCGCTTGATGACAAGCTCAACAACGTGAACTACACCTACGTGCAGGAGGCCCAGCAGCAAATTCTTGCCGCCCGTGCGGCCGGTGGTACGGTTAGCACAGATCAATACGTGTTTGTCACCATTGGGCTCATTATGCAAGAGGCAAATGAGCAAGGGACCAGGGTTGGCGACCTTACTTTCGTGCCCGACTCGCCACTGGCTTCGTTCGTAGATGAAGCCGTAGCCGACCTTGAGGCCCAGGGCAAGAGTGGAACGGCACTACGGGAACTCCGGATTTTCCTCGGTTCCGAATAGCAAATGGCCAACGAGTAACAGAAGCACCAAGGGGAGTACATGCTGAAAGTTCGCCCACACATACTACTTACCCTCGCCTTTTTGTTTGTTGGAGCAACCATTGCGAGCGCCGACTACTTCCCAGCATCTCGCACACGTGTTCCTTCTGCCCGCGCTGGTGCACTTGGTGGGCGGCATGCGGCCCTGGCAGATGACCTTGACTCACTCTTTAGTAACCCAGCCGGGTTTGCCACCGCCCAGGAGCAACTGCGCATTGCTGAGTTGACCCTGGCACTGCGTGGCCCGGTTTTCACTATTGCAGGTATTGCCATAGAAGGTATGGAAGGCGACTTTGACGAGGTGCTGGCCACTGACCGTGTCAGCAACCTGGTGCGCGATTTAGATGCGGGCGTAAACCTTGCCGGACCTATCTCATTTGGCTACGTCGGTAACGGACTGGGCTTTGGCGTGTTCAACGAGAGCGACATAGTCATGCGCAACGAAGGGCTTACCACCATTCGCTTTGTGGTGCGTGAACGCATGATCATTGCCGGTGGGCTGGGTCTGCAAGTTCCCACCGGAGATGCATTGCCCGGCAGGCTCGACGCCGGGTTTGTCCTCAAGGGTTTTATAGAAGGCGAGACCAGTTTTGCCGAGTCACTTATAGAGCTTCCAGACACCATTAGTGACGCTGGCCCCGGACTGCTTATGGAAGAACCATTCTACCTTACCAGCGGAATTGGTGCCGACATCGGCTTGCTCTATACTCCCGTGGAACGCCTCAGCTTTGGTCTCACCGCCATGAATGTGTACACCCCTGCTGTACGATATCGCTATGCCGATGTAGAGGCCTTCATGGACAACGAGTCGCCAGATGGCCGCGAAACCCTCATGGTGCCACTAGAGCTCTCGGCAGGCGTTCTCTACCGGCCACCGCTGGCGTTCCTTGAACGACATGTGAGTGACCTCAAGCTCATGTTTGACTATAGGGACGCGGTTGACTTTCTGGTGCAACCGGAAAACTCCGAGAACGTGCTGCTTAAGTTCAGCCTTGGGGCCGAGCTGACCCTGCTGCGCATTCTTGCCCTCCGCGCTGGCTTTGCACGCGGGCTCCCCGCCGCAGGTCTGGGGGTAGACTTTGGCAAGCTGCGGATAGATGCGGCCATGTTCGGCACCGAGCTCTCACCCGAGCCTGGCTTGCGGTCGGTCTACAACATCCTCTTGGGACTCCAGTTCAACTGGTAATTCTGCCCCCCAGATTTCACCACGACTGTTGACAGGCGCCAACCCATTCGGTATAGTGCGGAACATCTCGGGCCGCTAGCTCAGTTGGTAGAGCACCGCCCTTTTAAGGCGATGGTCGCTGGTTCGAATCCAGCGCGGCTCAGTATTCCCCCATCAATATGACCATAACCGCCCACCACAATTCAGCATTGCGGTGAGTGTGGGGTCACCGTTTTTTCGGGGTGCGCCTTGACGCAAAGACCAAATTTCGGCTACGCTGACAGTGTTCAGAAACGACATGTCTCCTTCGTCTAGTGGTTAGGACACCGGGTTTTCATCCCGGCAACAGGGG
>REEM01000024.1 GCA_007695055.1 Spirochaetaceae bacterium
ACTTCAACTCCGGCACCAACAGCGCTACTGTTGAGAGTGCCATAGCCTTTGGGCTACCGCTGGGCACACATACAGTGTCGCTCATTGTCACCGACTCAAACGCCGTACCCTACTCCACCTCGTTCACCTTCACCATTGTGGAGGGCCCCTAAGCCATGAACACGCCAGGGAGCACAACGGTTCGCGCGGGCAGCACAGCTTTCTCGCTACGCACCAGCCGCACCGCGAGCACAACGGTTCGCGCAGTCCTCCTCTGCCTTCTTCTCCCTGCGGCTCTGGCCCTTTCCTGCAGTAACCCCTTTGTTAATTACAACGACAATAGCGCGTCAGACAGTAGCGCCTCCAGCGGTGCCAAGACCGGGACACTGAGCATTCAGTTTGGTGGGTCGATGTTGGAGGCACAGACCGTTACCCCCAATCCAGTTGACCCGGCGACCCTCACCTACAACGTCCTACTGACCCGTGACGGCTTTGCAGATATCCTGGTGACCGACATTGCCGACGCAACTGCCGCGGTAGAGGGCATAGCGCTTGGCCTCTGGTACCTGGAGGTTACCGGCTTCAGTGGCGCTACACCTGTATTTCGGTCTACTCCGGACCTCAGCGTCAATATCGCAGAAGGCGCCAACTTTCTCACCGTACAGCTGCACCCCCTTACCGAGGGTGAGGGCGGCATTGCCCTTAGCATTGGCTGGCCTGTAGGTTTGGTGTCCGGCTATGACGCGGCCCAGAGTAGCTTCGCCGACCTGCTTGGTGGGCCACCCCAGCCAATTGATGCATACACCGAGGTCGTGGGCACCCAGCTCAACTTCAGCATTCCGAGTATTGCGGCTGGCTACTACCGCCTCAGCATTTACCTCACGAATATTGTTGACAGTGTGGATGTCCACGTGGCCACCGTCATAGAGGTCATTCACGTGTACGACACCCTGGTGTCTACGGCAAACATAGCCCTCACTACCGCCGAAATTGCACAGGCTCCCAGCGCCCCAACCGGTCTGGCTTCCGGCTATGAACGTGACGCAAGCCAAGCGCTCACCGGAGTTACCCTCAGCTGGAGCGACACCGCCAACACCGAGGAAGGCTTTCGAGTATTCCGCGTTGTTAATGGTGACGATCCGGCTCTTATCTCAGGCAACCTGAACCCCAACACCCAGTCCTATATAGATACCGATACAGGAGCTTTTGCCGCTGGCGACACCATAGGGTATGTGGTAAGGGCCTTCAACAGCTTTGGCGAGTCCGCGGACCTCAGCGCCACAGCAGGCACGGCCCGAGCCCTCACCTACGACGGAAACGAGAATACCGAAGGCACCGTTCCGGCTACTGACCTCCTCTACTTCGAGGGTGAAGAAGTGACCGTGTTGGAGAACACCGGTGGCCTGGGACGAGATGGACATTCCTTTGGGGGATGGAACACACAGGCGGACGGAACCGGCGAGAATCACCCGCCGGGCACAACCTTTGACATGCCAGCGGCTAATCTGACCTTGTACGCCGCCTGGAACACCGAAAGCTTTACGCTGAGTTTTATCGGAAATGGCTCTGTAGCGGGAGATGTACCGGAGCCAGGTCTCTACGAGTTCGGTGAAGAGGTTCTGGCACCTGAAAACACAGGCGATCTCCGCGGCCCCTATGTTGAGGAGCCGATAATTACGCAACGTTTCCTTGGTTGGAACACGGCTGCCGACGGCACAGGGACAGACTATCCGGTACGTGAAACGTTCAACATGCCTGCCGCCGATCTAACCCTCTACGCCCAATGGACAACAGACGCTGCCCTGCTCGGCAAGATCGGCCCGGCTGGGGGTTACGTGTTTGTTGAGAACCCAAATCCCAACTGGGAGGTTGATGACGGCTGGAGATGGATGGAGCTTGCACTCGCCGACGGCGAATGGGGTACATGGAGCGCACCGGCCGACGCGCTGATAGGCACTGCCGCAGAACTGGGCAGAGGCAAGTTCAACACCGAGCTCATAATTGCAAACACGTCCGACAGCGCTGCCGCAAGATCTACAGTGGAATCACTCGGAGGTTATAGCGACTGGTTTCTCCCAACTTCCGCTGAGATGCAGCAGATCATAAACGCCATCCATGTGAATGGACTTGGCGAATTCGATACGAGCGGCACCGGTTCGTACTGGACTTCACATGAATCCAACGCCACCAATGCATTCCGTGGAAACTTCGATGAAGGCTCAGGCAACGTCACGGCTCAGATGAAAGGCAACGGCTCGTATACCCGGGCTGTTCGCGCCTTCCGCTCGGTAGCCGAAACCTATGTGATTCAATACCACGCAAACGAAGCAGACAATGGCAGCGCGCCTCCGGCACAATACTACTATGAAGCGGGTGACACTGTTGTCCTCTCCGGTCGGGGAGATCTTGCAAGAGCTGGATTTGGGTTCGCTGGCTGGATGACCGAAGCTGACGGTAGTGGGGCCTCATTCCTCGCTGAAGAGGCCCTTGTTCTTGGTACAGACATCCCTGCACAGAATTCTGTGCTTTACGCCAGGTGGTTTGACAGCTACAACATCGGCGACGAAGGTCCGGCCGGTGGACACATCTTCTATATCAATCCGAATCCCAACTGGGAGGTTGATGACGGCTGGCGGTTTATGGAGGCAGCTCCCGTTGATACAGAGTTCGTAAACCGGTCATGGGGCACGGAGGCAAACCTGATTGGAACTGCGGCAGCACTAGGGGAAGGCCTATCCAATACAACGGCTGTCGTCACGAGCTTGGCAGACTACAACGGAGGCGACTACGCGGCAAGACTCGCCGCAGACCTTGTATTTGACGGCTATGCCGATTGGTTTCTGCCCTCACAAGACGAGCTCATTGAGATGTATCAACGGCTACGTGTTGAACAGGATGTAGCAGGCTTTGAGAACGCCCACTACTGGAGTTCAACCGAAGAGACCGCGGCCAATGCGTGGTCCAAAAGCTTCAACACCGGCGCCGACGACTCGTACATCAAGACGAACGCCTTCATTCGCGTGAGAGCTGCACGACGATTCTAAGGACTTAGGGACCCATAGTGGAGACCACCGGCGGGTCTTGTGCCCTTCGTGGATACTATCTGGGCGAGCCCTTCATAAGTCACCATTGAGCGCAACCACCCGCGAAAAAATAAAGCTGGCCTTTATAAAAACAAAAGGCTACACTGACTTCTATGGACATGATACCCCGAAGGATCGCGGATCCAATCGTTTCAGCTCTTCAGTCAAACCCCATTGTGTACGTAAATGGGCCTCGGCAGGCTGGGAAGAGTACGCTGGTTCGGGCGCTCTCGCAGGGACAGTTTCCCGCAGATTACGTGACACTGGATAATGCCACGCAGATGGCGGCGGCGGCCTCGTCGCCGCGCAGCTTTCTTGGGGGCCGCTCCCGGCCACTTATCGTCGACGAAGTTCAGCTTGTTCCTGAACTCTTCCGCGTTCTCAAGGAGATTGTAGATGAAAAGCGTTTTCACGATCCGGAACACGGCAACGGACAGTTTCTTCTGACAGGATCTGCAGACATTATGGCCCTCCCCGGGCTGGCAGACGCACTGGTAGGACGAATGGCGGTGAAGACCCTTTTGCCTTTTTCAGCAAGCGAGTATTCAGGCCGTACCGGAGACTTTCTGGAACGACTATTTCGGTGTGATTTTGGGGCACTGCCGTCTCCCGTAAGCCCAGGCCCCGGATCACCGAT
>REEM01000099.1 GCA_007695055.1 Spirochaetaceae bacterium
GCTCCTCTGGGGCGGCCCGTTCAAAGCCAGTGGTCCGGGTTGATAATCTGGAGCCAGGCGTCATCTATCGTGGTGCCCATCACCTCAATGTCGTCAAAATCATTCACTTTGCAGATGATGGTATGGCCCCCTGAGACCAGTACTCCCAGGAAAGGATACTCAATGGGTTGCGCCAACTGGGGTGCGTACAAATGGGCCAGAATATGATCAATCCCTATGAGCGGTATATTCAGACCATAGGCCAAGGCCTTGGCAAAAGACACGCCAACCACCAACGAACCCGAAAGGCCGGGGCGTGAAGTCACTGCGACCCCTCCCAGATCACCTGGCTCAAGTCCAGCTCGTTTGAGAGTCTCTCGGTAGGTTGGAAGAATAAGCTCGGTATGAGCACGAGAAGCCAGCTCCGGGACCACACCGTCATAGGGACGGTGTAGTTCCACCTGCGAGGCTACGGTATGCGCAACAATACGACGACCGTCCTCTACTACTGCGAGTGAACAGTCGTCGCAGCTACTTTCAATCCCGAGGATGAGCATGAGCGGGCAAAGCGTCGTCGCGACCGTTGCTCAGTAACTGAGAAAGCGGCAGGAGTTCGTAGCCCTCCTCCATCATCTCTGGATAGAGATCATGCAGGGCCTCGGCCAGCTCAGTCACCATAACATGACCTATCATCACCGCGTGTCCACGGCGAGATGCAATAGCCATGCCCTCACGAATAGCAGCATCAATTGAGTCACGATCTGGGTCGTTGTCTAGAAACACGTTCCGCTCCAATATTGAAAGCCCCAAACTCCGTGCAGTCTCGGCAACAACCGTACTAACCGCAGTTCGACTATCAAGAAAATACATATTCCGTTCGGCCGCATCAAGCAGAACAGATTCCATTGTAGCCCGATCCGATGTCGCGCGTGAACCCATATGATTATTCATTCCAATGGCGCCCGGAACAGTTGCCAAATTGCGTGCCAGCACCTCTTGAATCTGCTCAGGACTATCACCCACGTAGATGGCACCCGGTCCGGGATCCTTACCGCTCTCGGCCTCCATGGGCTGGTGTAGTATTACTTCCTTGCCCGCTGCCAGCGCCGAAAGTGCCGCCGGGGTCGAATATGCGAGCTGCGGTAGAACTGCAATAGTAAGCGCGCCGGGAAACTCTAGAAAGGGCTCGAGCTGATCAAGGTTATAGCCAGCATCGTCAATGACGAAATAGAGCTGGCCAGCAGTCTCACGCGGTAGCATGGCTGCGGCCGGTACCGGGACAGCTTCTGGCCTTGGGACTGACTCCGTTTCTGGAGGCGGAGTCGCGTCCGTACTCGCTTCCGAGAGTGGAACTGCTTCTCCTTCAAGTCTCGGTGCCTGTTCGTGTTCCTGTTCCGTCTCCAGGCTCGCTACCGCATTGGAGTCGGCCACGGCTGCCGACGCGGGATCAGCCTTTGGTAGCAGGAGTACTCCTACCAGCAGCACCAGGGTAATAGCTGACAAGACTCCGTAGGCGAGTACGATGCGTCGTTGGCGTGCGGAGGCTTTTGCAGCGCCAGCCGGGGCAGCCGGGGCGGTCGGTGCCCTTCGTGGCTCCTTGCCTGGCTCCCGCCTTAGTTTCGTGCCTTTTGCTCTACCCGAGGTCTTACCTGTTGTATTGTCTGGTTTGTCCGCTGCCATCCACCGAGCCTACTGAATAGTTTGAGCCCGGGTCAACCGACCGTTGTTTGGGGCAAGGTGGGACGGCCGGAGCAGCCCCACCTACATCGTTAGTTATACACGTGCTCCCGTATTTCATCGGCTTGTTCACGCAGTTTCCTGAGGGCCCTAAGCTCAACCTGGCGAACGGTTTCGGGAGAAATTCCCATCTCGTCGCTAATGTTCTTCAAGGTATACTTCTTGCCTCCGTAGAAAGCAAAACGGTACATCAGGATCTTTTTTTCCTTTTCAGCCAGTTTGTCAAGGAATCGTAAGGTCTCCTCGCGCACCGTATGTTGCATAATCCCGGCGTCGGGGGCGTATGAGTAGTCTTCAAACACGTCATGAAAGGTTCCGTTGTCCTCGTTAATGTCACTGTCAAGTGAGATAATGGCATTCGATATCTTGAGAATATCTTGGACCTCTGCCACCGGCATGGATGTATCTGCAGCTACCTCCTCAACGCTGGGCTTGCGCGACAACCGTTGACTTAGTACTGTAAAGCTACGTTGAATTTTCTTGAGGGCATCTTCCTTACGATGAGGCAACCGTATAGCACGGCGTTTGTTGGAGAGTGAGCGGGTTATTGACTGCTTTATCCACCAGGATGCATAGGTGCTGAAACGTACTTGCTTGTGGTAGCTGTATTTCTCTGCTGCTTTCATAAGGCCGATATTGCCTTCCTGCACGAGGTCGAGAAAGGGCACATCCGGCGTTACGTAGGCCTTTGCAATTTTCACAACCAAACGTAGATTGGCCTCGATCAGCTGCTTCCGCGCGGCGTCATCTTTCTTTTCTATACGCCGTGAGAGTTCGAGCTCTTCCTCGAAGCTGAGCAAAGGGGTTTTCTTGATCTGGTCGAAGTAGGACCGTAGCAAGTCATCTTGCTCGGTCGGCACGGCCTGTCGTTTCGTCATGGTAAACTCCTACTGCATATATTGCAATTTGCGTGCCAACTTTCAGCAGCAGGAGTCGAGCCTATAACTTGTTATGTTTTAATGACTTGCCCGTACATGGTAATTTGCGTTCCTGTAAATCACGGCAACTGTGCACTTTTTTGTACCTTCATGAGACAAAGGGATACGCCTATTCAACTCCAAACTGTTGCTGGAGTAGCCGAGCAATGCCAAAATCTCCGCCCGCGGCCATCTTTTTGGCATACTCGCTGTAGAGCATGTCATCAAACACCTCTTCGGCAAAACCGCCGTGAAAGAGATCACTCTCGGTATCACGGCTTGAGCGCATGGAGTCGAGCATCTGCTTTACAAACATCGCCTCGAACTCCTGAGTGACCTCTATCAGGCGCTCCCGTTCTTCGTTGCCCCGAATGGTAGGGGTATTAGAGGTGGCGGCGGTTTGTGCTGTATGAAAACGGGCCATGTTGCTGTTTAGTACGTCCATCATCTATTCCTCACCCAGAAGGCGTCTTTATCTCTTTATCGTTTCAAGCTGTTCGCAATACCAAGCATTGAGTCGGTAGTTTGAATGGTGCGCGAGTTCATTTCGTAGGCGCGCTGAGCCACAATCATGTTCACCATTTCCTCAATCGCGTCAACATTCGAGGTTTCAAGAAACTTATGATGTGTCCGGCCCATTCCGTCAAAGCCCGGTACCCCGGCAATAGCTTCACCCGAGGCCCCGGAGACCTTAAAGAGGTTCTCCCCTACCGCCTGCAACCCGGCCGGGTTAACGAAACGATAGAGCTCCATACGGCCGACCTCAATTGGGTCGTCGATATCGGGTAGGTTCACAAAAACTCGCCCGTCCTCGGTAATGTTAAGCGAGTTTTGCAGAAAGCCCTCCGGAAGAATGATCTCCGGCATGACGCGGTAGCCGTCCGAGCTCACCAGCTGCCCTTCAGCGTCAATTTTAAATGCACCGTCACGCGTGTAGGCCAGGCTGCCGTCATACATCATGACTCGAAAGAAGCCTTCACCCTCAATAGCAATATCACCCGGGTTGTCGGTGTGTTGCAGCGACCCCTGAGAAAACATTTTCTGCGTCCCGGCAACTCGCGCTCCGTGGCCCACCTGCACACCCACCGGAACCAAGGTTTCCTCGGTCGCGGGCGTGCCCGCTGTTCGGACGGTCTGCTAAATGAGAACCAGCAAGACGGCGCGGTTCTTTTTGAAACCCGTAGTGTTCACGTTACTCAGGTTGTTGGCAACGGTGTCAATATTAAACTGCTGGCCGATCATCCCGGAGGCGCCGGTCCATAATGCACGCATCATGTGTTCTTACTCCCTACATTCGCAAAGCTTCATTAAGAAGCTTGCCGGTGCTCTGGTCTTGTGCATCAATAACTTTCTGATTGGACTCGTAAGCACGGTTCACCGCAATCATCTCAACCATCTCGGTGACTGGATTCACGTTTGAAGTCTCGATGTAGCCCTGCAAGACTTGAGGTCGCGCATCACCTTCCAGCCGCTGTGGATCACCGCTTTCCCAGGTGGAGTTGTACAGACTGGCGCCTTGCTTACGGAGATGTCGCGGGCGGCGTACATCGACCAGGCGCAGCTGGTCAAGCTCCTCCATCTCCTCCCACTCGTTCTCCCGCATGGTTACCAGACGGTTCGGGTCGTCCGCATAGTTTGGGTTATGGAAGATCCGCCCATCCTTTTCTACCCGAAAATTGTTGAGTTTAAGCTCTATGGGGCCATTCTCGCCCAGCACTGGAAAGCCTTCCTGTGTTAAGAGAATACCTTCCTGGCCAATCATGAATGAACCATTGCGGGTCAGCCGTTCCCCGTAGGGCGTCTCCACAACGAAAAAGCCGGTGCCGTTAAGGGCCAGGTCAAAATCATTGGTGCTCGCTTTTAGCGAACCCTGACTGTAAACGGTGTAGACCTCATTCTGCTCTACCCCGGTACCTAGCCTCCCTACGACCGGTGCGCTGTCAACTGAACCTATAGGCCGCATAAATGGCACACGCTGCACTCCGTCATCCGACATGCGTCGTATGAGAAGCTCTGGAAAGGCTTTGTGCACCGACTGGTCCCGTTTATAGGCGGCGGTGTCCACATTGGCCAAGTTGTTCGCAAGCGCATCAAGCCGGTGTTCCTGGGCATGCATGCCGCTGGCAGCTGTGTATAAACCTCGTATCACGCGATCCCCCCCGCTCCACGCCGTTCCGACGTGGGCATCTGCTAGCCACCTTGCGCGCATTGCGCGGGCAACTACAGTTGATTATCGGTGCTGCGGGAAAAAACCTTGATATGACGAAACGATTTCGCTATACTGCGACCTCACACGCCAGGATAGCTCAGTGGTAGAGCAGCTCACTCGTAATGAGCAGGTCGTGAGTTCAATCCTCACTCCTGGCTATGCTTCAGTTTTCACTGATTGAGGCATCCCTTCCTTTCCGCAGACCCCAAGAGCCGACGAAAACTTGAGAATTGAGCTTGAACAACCCGAGCATCTTCCGTACCTTTACTTGTAGATACAATCTATGAGGAGTCTGGTATGGAAAAGATTGCAGTTATTATACTTGCCGATATTGAAACTCATGGTGACATGGGACGTGTTGCGAACGCACTTGAGCTTGCCAAGGAGGCCAAGGAGCTCGGGGACGATGTTCGCGTTATCTTTGACGGCGCGGGAACTCGTTGGGTGCCGAAGTTGTATGAAGGTGATTCAAAGCTTGCCCCGCTCTACAATGCCGTAGCCGACAAGGTCACCGGCGCCTGTGAGTATTGCTCGGCCGCCTTTGGAGTGATTGATGCGGTTCGTGCAAGCGGTGTCCCACTCCTGTCCGAGTACGACAAGCACCCCTCGTTGCGCAAGCTCGTTACCGAAGGCTTCACCGTCTTGACCTTTTAGGCTGTGGGGCTAAAAAACGGGGAGCCCGTTGCGGAGCTCCCCGTTTAAGATGAATAGCCAGCGGCAGCACGGCTGCCACCGCGGAGGCATCATGCCTATTGCATGTACTCCTGCAGGCGCTCAAAGAGCTCAGGATCACTCTGTACAGCCATGGCTATCTCGTTGAAGCGTTCAACCTCAAGCCCAGCGTCGCTCACTACGGTTTGGATGTCGGCCTGCATTGCCTGCTCGACCTCACCAATGGAACCAATAAGGCTTTCATAGGTGTCACGCTCGCCGTCGGTCACATCGGCTGGCATGTCAAACTCAGGGTTGTTTAAGGCGTTATGAATCTCGTTGAAACGTGCGGTATCCAGTTCCGAACTTTCTACCATCTCATTCACTTCGGTCTGTGCCTCAAACTGAATCTCTTGCAGGTCGCCCATGGCGTCTGCAAAACTAGCCAGCTCACCGTCGCTCACATTTATTTCCGCTTGCTGAGGTGGTGCCTCAAAACCGGTTTGTGCGACGACCGGGGCGGCAAAAATCATGCTCACTGCCCCAATGACGGTACCCATTATGAGCGGGGTGACCGATCGTTTTGTCTTTCTTCCTCGTTGCATTGTTGTACTCCTTATGTGCGATTAATGCTGATCAACGCAACATTAAAATCCGTTGTCTTGCTCCATTGGCTCCTCTTGCATTGGGTCAAAGTCTCCCTCCACCGGTTCACAGGCGAAGAAGAGAAGACTCATCGATCCAACCAACAAAATACCTAATAGAAGTTTTTTCATTTCACTTCCTCCTTGCTTTGCTCCATTGAGTGTACGCAAGGCGTGTCCAGACTGAGTCGGAGTTGTGTTAAGATTGGGTCAAGATCACAAAAGATTTTCCCAGTAACAAGATGACTCGGAATGGGCGGAGGGCTCCGATCACTCGGTGCGGGAAGGTCGTTCGGGGCGGTCAAAAACCACGGTGGCACCCGGCAACTGAATGACATCACCCGGCTCAAGTTCACGCCGAGTTGTCAGGTGGTTGTTCACCTCTACAGGCTGCACACTCACAACGGTATAGCTTCCCCTTTTTTCGTCAAACACAATAGTTGCATGTTTGTCCTGCATGTCCGGGGAATGGCTGAGTGTGATATCTGCGTCAGCGCTGGCCCCAATGACCGTCTGTTGTCCGCTCAGATTGAGTACCTGAGTAGAACGCCCACGGAGGTCCAGGATCTCAACGTTTGCCGAACTTCTCCGGTTGAGAAAACGCAGGCGTGCAAGAGCGGCGGCGAGTAATACCGCCACCAGAAAAGGTATACCAAAAAGAGGGCCAAAGTCGTCACGTGGGAGGCCAAAGAGGGTTCCGGCAAAGTAGCTGCGCTCCTGCTCAGCCGTGCCCTCCGGAAGCTCCATAACCACTCTCAGGTACCGTTGCTCGGTAGGTGTTATCGCCGCTCGGTAACGCACACGGTACTCTTGCAGAATGCGCTCCCGAATGTCGGAATATATGGCGCCCAGCTCGTCGCCATCGGCGGCGTCATAGACCAGACCTCCACCAGCGTTCGCGATCTCCTGGAGCATTGGATCGGTGCCACCGGCAAAGCTAATACCAAACACCCCAACGGCGCTACGTTGTAGGTGTTCAAGCGTCTCCTCCGCTGTAACAAGCTCATCCCCATACACCGGATGCGGCTGACCGCTATGCACCGTGAAAGGATAGTTTTCCCCATCTGTGAGAACAAGAAGCGCCCGCCTACCCTCACCCTCGCCTGACTCCAGACTTTCTGTAGCCAAGGAAATTGCCCTATACAGTTCGGTATACGCGTCCTGCGGCCTTGGTCGAGTGATGGTGTCGAGCAGAAGCTCAACGGTACGCAAAGAATCGGTCGCCTCGGTCAGCAATGTGTAATGGGTATTAAACTCAGCAAGCGCTACGCGGTCTCTCGGGTGGTCAATCTCGGCCAGGAAGCTACGGATTGCACCCCTGACCCCAGCCATTCGTGTCGCAGCCGGATCTTGAGTTGGCCTGCCGTCTACGGTGGCATACATACTCCCGGAGTTGTCTACAAGTAACAACACCGTAATGCCCTCGGTCTCGGCGGCACGTTCCTCCACCGCCAGAACCGGAACCTCGGTGTATGTCAGACCATCAGGCGACTCGTACACTCGCAGCTGATCCGCGCCTATACCTTCAATGGGGTTGCCGTCTGCATCGGTTATTCCCAGGTATATGTCTACCGTTTGGTACGTCAGTAAGCGGGCCGTATTCACCTGGGCAACACGAAGATTCTGGGCGTGCAACCGACCCGGGCCGACCACTAAGGTACCAAGAAAGACCAGCCATAGAACCAAAAGCGGCCGAAAGAGAAACTTGGCGCTTCCAATCTGTATCACATCGTCAAACTTGAGCACCCGCTGCGAGGTAGCCCCAAGCTGCTCGTCATTGATCTTGGTCGGGTGGTCCTCACTCAGGGCCACCAAGCTCAACTCACCCTTAAGCTCTCTGACCTCGGCATGTCGCTCGGCAACTCGGCTATAGCCAGCAAGAAAGACATCACTCCCGCGTGACGCCCCTATGCGAATACTGCGTTGATTCAGGATAAACTCTTTCCCTTTGTACAAGCCGTTCAGGAGCCGCAGCAAGCCCCTGCTTTGCCAGCTTTCTACCAGGCTATACATACCGCTCACCAGGAATCCGAACACAACAAGCCCCGCCGGACGTGCCACTGCCTCAGGGAGCCAGAACGGTACTATCTCAATGGCAGTACCACCAAGCAGTCCTCCCAAAAAGCCTCCAACTATTCCCATAGCAGCGCGTCGCCACGACATTCTTCGAATACCCTCGGAGGCCCCGACGCACAGCCCCAAGACCGCCCAGCCGAGCGCTCGCGAGACCGCAATGCCCACCACGTCAGGATCACTGAGAAGAAACAGAACCATCTGTCCAATCAAGAATCCCAAGGCCCCACCACCAGCGCCTATAAGCACCCCGAAGCCCGCGCCGCTGAGAATTCGCCGCGCTGCACCCGCAATCATGCCGTCAATCATGCCGAAAAAGCCGCCCATAATTGCACCGAACATGGCTCCCGATGTGAGGCTAAACAGAAGGTAGGTTGGAAAACGGTGTTGTACGCTGAGCATAAGCTCCACTGCGGGCCAGACCGCAAGGCCACCCAAAACCCCCATGCAGAGATACACCAAGCGTCGAATCAAAATTGACATGCTCTACTCCTTATTGCGCGGTTCTTGACGCCAGCCCAACATTGAGCAGTAACCGAGTTTGCTCTGGGTCTATAGCCAGACTAAACTCCTGGGGCCTGTAGTCCGGATGATCAAAGCGGAAGCGGTAGGTGTTCCCGCTCCGCAACTCGGCGGCAAGCTCTTTGTCCCATACTCGCCAGCGATTCCCAACACGTACGGAAATCTCAACCGCGTTGCCAAGCCGAGCTCCGGTCTCACGGTCGTGTATATCAAAATTTACCACCAGCGGCAGCTCATTTAGCTCAAGGAACTCAGCAGTAACTCGCTCCGCATTCTCCGGCCGACCAGGTATCACCAATGGTGTGTCGCTGCGCTCCCTAAGTGTGAGTACCTCAAAAGAATGCCACGAAACCGAGCCACCGCTCTCCACCTTCAGGCGATATGCGCCCGCAGGAAGCTGCTGCCGTGGAGCCCGAAAAATATAGAACTGCTGCGTATCGAGCTCCGGAACATGTGCAAACTCAAGCCTCCCGTTGGGAAATGCTGGAATGCTGTCGTTGTCGTCAACAAAGAGATGCCCGGTTACGCGTATATCACGGACATCTCTGCCAAGCTTCCTTACCCGAGCCGTGGCATCCAGCGCCCCATACTCACCAGGCATGAACAGCTCCTGGTGGTAGCCCTTCCCCACGCCCCAAGCCACCCCAATCAAGACCGGCAGCGCACACATGAGCGCGAAGACCGCCACCAGGCCCTTGCTCCGTTGTACCCGGCCTGCTGACTCCTCACCCGCCAGATAACGCTTGATCTGAGCTGTGGTTCGTCCATGCGGCTTCAACCGTAAGTGACGGTTAATGCGACGGATCACCTGTTCTAGATCGGTAAAGCGCCGTTCCGGCCGGGGCTTGAGCAACCGCCGAATCAGCCGGGCCGCGCAAGGCGACACCTGCGGGTTAACTCGCCGCGGGCGTAGATATCGACCTTTCTGAATCTTGGCCACGACCTCAGCCGAAAACGAGGACGGATAGGGTCTCTTGCCGGTAACCATTTCATATAACACAACACCAACGGAATAGATGTCTGCCCGGTGGTCAACCGCTCTGGTGTTATGAAACTGCTCCGGGGCCATGTAGCTCGGCGTCCCAAGGGTCATGCCCTCACGGGTAAGCTCGGAAGGTGTCTCGCCACCGTGAATTGTCGCAATTCCGAAATCTACCAGCTTAACCTCGCCCTCGTTCGATATCAAAATATTCGCAGGTTTAATGTCGCGGTGCACCACCCCCCGTTCATGGGCATATGCCAGGCCACGACAGACCTCTCGCACAATAAGCAGGGCCACGGCACTGGGAAGGTAGCGTCGCTTCTGAATGAGGGTCTCAAGCGACACACCGTCAACGTACTCAAGGACGATGTAGTAGGACGAGCCTTCCCGAAAGTGGTCGTAGACATCGACTATTGCGTCATTCCGCAGATCCATCATGATCTGAGCCTCACGCCGGAATCGCTCGCGAATGTCCGCACTCCCCCGCATGGTTAGCTTCTTAATAATAACCGTACGATCAAGTGTCGGGTGCTGCGCAGTGTAAACCGCTCCCATACCACCTTGAGCAAGCTGTTTGTACACTCGGTACTTGCCAATAGACTCAACTGCCTTAGCCATCAAAGAGTGTCCTGTTCATCTGGAGTTCAAGCACATCCCGCTCGGGGTCAAAGAGCCTGTTCACCGGGGGAAGTGCCACAACATACCGCGCCGGATTATGAAACTGAACATAGCGCCCTTCCGCGCGAAGAGCATACAAACTCTCCACA
Organism: Spirochaetaceae bacterium; assembly: GCA_007695055.1. GTDB lineage: Bacteria > Spirochaetota > Spirochaetia > DSM-27196 > SLAA01 > SLAA01. Next base: position 10,482 of record REEM01000099.1, read on the forward strand.
GGTCGATGTCCCCCCAGATACATTGCCTCGTGCGGCTCACTGTACCGCAAAAAGTGTTCCAGCATGGCGTACACAGATCCAGGCTCAGCCTGGTCGTTGTCGGTCCAGGTCAGGCCCTCTACCACTTCGGGGGAGCTTCGGTACTCAATAACTTCCTCACGTCCAAAGAATCGAGCAGGTTCGGCGTGACTCATGAGAAAGGACGAACCCACAGCAAGGAGCGGCAACGACTTCTCCAGCCGGTACACGGCCTCAAAAGGTGCCCCGGGGTAGAAGCGTTCCATATACTCAACCACCATCGCGCCTTCAAGCACAAACTTGCCGAAGGCGTGATTTCCCTCACCCTCTTCATTGCTAATGTTTTCATGGTTACCTTTGAGTCCATGGACGATATCGGGGTAGGCCTGTTTGAGCAGGGCAAAGGTCTGCAGTACCCCGAGGTTCTCGTTCATTTCCTGATCCATGGCTGCATGCTTTTTAAAGCCGCCGCTGAACTCCTTAAAGGCACGCATCCATCGCTCACGCGCTCGAGCCTCGGCGTGCACGTAGTCACCCACAAAGAGAAGCTGCGCACGGCCAGCGTCCAAGGCATAGAGCAGCGGCTCCTGTATTCCGTGGTCTGGATACGACGCAGACAACGCCGCAAGAATAAACTCCTGGCGTCCATGTATATCGGGGAGAGCCACAAGCGGCAGCTCCGGGCGCAGATTTACCACTCCGCCTGGGAGTCCGCCTGAGTCGGGCGGACGCAGGTGCGGGTGCTCTGCATCCAAGACCCTGCAGACAGCCGCTAGCTCGGCGGCCGTCTCCTGCGCCGACGGTGGCCTGCGGCGTTCCGATATGTGACGTAGAGCATGTATCAGCTCGGCGCTGTTACCCATCAGGACTGCACAATCGTCTTGTTCACCTCTACAAAATCTTCAGTCAGAACCTGGGTCACTTCACTCAACAGATCCTGCTCCTCCTCCGGCTCCAAGTCTTCTCCAACCACAGCAATTGCCAACACCGGTGAGCTTTTTTCAACTGGACCATTGGTAAACTCGGCGACGCTATCTACTAAGACGTCCCCCTTTGGAGCACTCTCATTCGCCACTGCACTGTCGGGTACATCCTGGCGCAGGCCAATAGAGGTGTACTCTATGGTGCGACCTGTATCGAAGGCGGGGCCAATGGTAAGTAGTGATCCAGAATAGGTGAATATCAAGGCTCCATGAGCATCGTCACCGTCAAGCAGCATGACCTCGTTCATTCCGTTCTCGGCCATTCGCCGTTCAAACAATGCTTTCTTCTCAAGCCAGCCCTCTGCAATCTGTTCCACCGACTCCTCGGTATCAGGCAAACCGGAGCTCGCCGTTATCTGTCGAATGTGTTCCTGAATCTTCTCAGGAATTTGATCTAAATACTCTCCCACGGTGACTCCTCCAGAATGTGATATAGTTAGAGCATTGCACGGTTTTTAGGGGAATTCCAGTTCCGGGGAGGATATTGTGGAACAGTTTGAACAACTACCAGAAAGAATACAGCGGCACCTGAAGTCGGTCGCTCAGCAGACGGGTATTGGCGCAGCAGAAGAGGCTCTTCCGGTAGTAGTAGAGAACTGGTTAGAAAAAACACACCTCTTCAACGAGCAAATTGAGTCCTTGCATATGACTCGAGAGGAGCTCTTCTCGCACGCGGACCCACGCGGCGCCTTACTCCTGACCTATTCCGGCTCGCTTATTGTCTTAGGCCCGGCCGATCTCAGCAGCGCAGCGGCCAAGGACCCGGAATACTCACCAACACGCAGTTTTGAGTATGCCAGTATCGCACTGCGCACAGACGTCCCCGAGCTAACATCCGCCGACTCGGTTCAGCTCGCAGGCGATCTGCAGAAAGACAGTGTGGCTGTATTCTCGAGTGCGCCCATAAAGCAAAGCTCCGAGATTCTGTTCATTGCGTCTTTTCTTGAAGGAGTGAAGGCTGCTGACCAGATTGAACGGCTGCGACAGGCCTCAATCTTTCTGACCAATAGCTTTGTGCACGCAAACCGCACCCTAACAACCAACCCGGAAGCGGCTCCCGACCGTTTCACGCTCCGCTCCATTGTGCAGTATGTAGCTGCTCGCAACGATACAACGCAGGCGCAGACAAAATCAATTATCGACGACTACCTCATGACAATTGAAACCGGGCTTATGATTGGTGAACGTGTGTCTCTGGGGCTACTTGGGACGGTGGAGCTGCATGTTCGTCCCGCGCAGAAAGCGCGTGTGGGGCGCAACCCGGCTACCGGTGAGGAACTGCTCATACCCGCAAAGCCAGAGCAAGCGGTGCCGCGCTTTAAGGCCGCCTCTCGGCTACGAGAACGGGCGTCACTTGTGCCGGTGGAACGGATCCGACCGGACAGTGGGAAATAAAGCGACTAGCGCTTACGCCGTGAGTTAACAAAACGCGCGAAGTCATTAATGTTGCGTACAACAATCCGGTCTTGGTAGATCTCTACCCGACGTTGACTTACAAAGTGCTGGAGCACCTCACGGCTCTTTTCGGGGGAAATTCCGGCCCAATGACCAATATCGTCAGGCGTGGTGTAAAACACACGCTGCCCGGTGCCAACGTCTTTGGTGGACTGAGACTCGTCAATCATCAAGAACACATCCGCCACCTTCGCGTGGACATCGTCCAAGGTCAAAATCATGAACCGGCGGCGTTGGTCGTAAATGCGCTTGGTGAAGAGCTTGAGCAGTTTCAGGGCAATTTGTGGATTGCCGCGCATGAGCACCTCAAAGTTGGCGCGGTTGAACTCAAGTACCTTCACGTCATCTAAGGCAACGGCGTTCGCCGAGCGGGGCGCCTCCTCAAGAATTGCCATCTCCCCAAATATCTCGCCGGGCTGGAGAATATCAATAGTTTTTTCTATATCGCCCATAATCTTTGAGATTTGTACACGACCTTTTTGTATAAGGTAAAAGGCGTCGCCCGGTTCGTACTCACAAAAGAGCAGGTCTCCTTTCTGAAAGATCACCGCAAAGCGTTCAAAGGCCGCAAGATTCATGTCCATGGCTTAGTTGCCCTCCAACGCGCGCACGGCCTTATTCACCTTTCGCCGCAGACCCTCATCAACATCCTCCATTGAGAGGATCTTCTTGAAAAAGGACCCTGCGCGAGCCGTATCACCAGACTCTTGGTATGCACGCCCTAAATAAAATAGGGCCTCGTTAAGATCCGGCAGTTTAGGGAATTTCTGTATGAGTCCGGTGTAGTGTTTGATCACGGCGTCATAGCGTTCAAGTCCAAACAGACAGCGCCCAATCTCAAAGGTTGACTTGAGCACATACTCCTCATCACCACCGGATGCGGCTACCTGTTTGAACTGCTCAAGCGCCTTGGCAAACTCCTCGCGACTGAAACTTGAGACTGCTTCGTAGTATGCCTTGGCTGAGTCCGAAAGGTTCTGGCCTCCACCGCCACCGCCACCGCCAGCTCCACGGCCACCGTTGGCTTCATTACCCCCATGAGATCCGCCTTGGAATCCTGGAGCCGAAGGACCTTTGCCGGATCCATACTTCTGGGCAAACTGTTCGGCGGTTTCGGCGTGGCGAGCTGCATCAGCTTGGTGCCGGCCCGAGGGATAGTAGGTAAGGTATTTGTTAAAGGCGTACACTGCCTGTGCATACTGCTTTTTCCGCATGTAATACTCACCTATGCGAAAAAGCCCGTCCTCTGGGTTGCTCTGGGTACCGCCTTGCATGAGGCCACTGACCTTCGTATGCAGACGGCGGAGCTGATTAGAGAACACCTTGAGCATTTTCATAACAATACGCGTATTACTGAGCGCGAGTTGCTCAAACTCCGGAACTGAGAAGACCACAACCGCCGCGTCGGTAAGAACAACAGCGTTCTCTTCACGAGGGTACTTGCCCAAAGCGGATTTAACGCCAAAGAACTCACCGGTTTTAATGTGATCGTGAATTTCCTCACCGGTTTCTATGTCGTTGGAGTTTAAACTCACCGTACCGGACTGCAGGATATAGATCTTATCTCCAACATCGCCCTGAAAATAAATGACGCTGTTGGCTTTGTAGGTGCTCGCCTTCGGCACTTTTGTGCTCCTCTTGTGCTGAACTCTAAACTACTCACAAGCGAAGATCAAGGTAAGGAGACCTCGCCTCACATACAAGTATCGGCAGTCTCCTAGAGAAATGGAACCAAAAGCGTGTGAATTCGGGCCAATCGCGATCGACAACGACATTTTGCTGAAGGCTTGACCGAGACGCTTCATTGTCGGATGCTAAAGCCCTCATGATTGATCTACATACTCATACAACTGCGTCCGACGGCACACTCAGCCCAACTGAACTCATACAGGAAGCAGTACGCGCCGGATTAACTGCAATTGCACTCACCGACCACGACACCATTGCCGGTGTACCGGAAGCGGCTGCCGAGGCCGCCCGTCAAGGTCTACAATTCTTTCCTGGTGTTGAGCTTGATATTGGGTATACCCATGGTTCATTTCACCTGCTCGGCCTTAACCTCAAGCCGGGGTCACCCGAACTCGCCAGTGCGCTGACGGTGATCCGCGAAAACCGAACAAGCCGAAACCTTCAAATGGTAGCTGCTATACGTGAGTCGGGAATTGAGTGCTCGTATGACGAACTCATTCAAATTGCTGGGGGAACGAATGTGGGGCGGCCACATTTCGCTCGCTATCTGGTGGAAAAGGGCGTCGCGCCGACCGAGCAAAAGGCCTTTGAACGGTACATAGGCAATGGAAAGCGCTTCTACAAGCGGCGGGAGAGCATTGCACTCTCGGAAGCCGTGCGTATTATCCACAGAGGCGGTGGCAAGGCATATATCGCGCATCCGCTGTCCCTGCAGATGACCTTCACAAAGCTGGACACTAAGCTTGCCGAGTGGAAAGAGTTGGGCCTGGACGGTATTGAAGCGTATCACTCCAACGCAACACTTGAGGAGTGCCGCCGCCTGGAAAAACTCGCCGAGCGCCATGGACTCTTGGTCTCTGCGGGTAGCGACTTTCACGGCTTTCAAAGGCCGGATCGACGTCTCGGAAGGACAGCACAGAATAGCGAGATTGAGGATCGATTCCTGGAAGGCTTGTTGAGCTAGCTTTGCCGCTCTAAGTGCCGCGTTTGCGACTTGTTTTCGCCGGTGATGCCGCATAGAATAGGTACATGTAAAGGAGTTGCCTTATCACGCTGTCGGCACAGAATGCGGGAATCCTGGAAAAAATCGGAGCGGGAACACTACGTCGCCTTGCTGCGGTCCTGTATGCAATTGGGTATTTCTTTGAGATCCTGCGAGAAATCCCCGGATTCTTCCTTCGACGCAGAAGCGGCCTCCGTGTGCTCACCATGCAAATGCTCTTCACCGGGTTTGAGGCCCTCCCGGTAATTGCTGTTATTGCACTAGGCCTTGGCGGGATCATTGTGATACAGGGTTTGTCACTGTTACCGCAATTTGGTCAGGGACAACTCATCTACACAATCTTGGTCATTGTCATTACCCGCGAGCTTGGCCCCATTCTGGCCGCCTTCATCGTCTTTGCGCGTTCGGGTACGGCCATCACTACCGAGATCGGCAACATGGTCATTAACCGGGAAATAGAGGCCTTCATCGCCACCGGCATCAATCCAATCTCCTACCTGGTGGTACCTCGCTTCCTCGGAGTCACGCTGTCCATGATGTTGCTGAATGTCTACTTCAATGTGTTTGGACTCTTGGGCTCATTTTTTATTGCCCAGCTCTTTCAACCGCTGCCGTTTAGCCAGTATGCGGCTGGTCTATTTGAGGCAATATCAGGGGCCGATGTTGCCTCGACAATGCTGAAAAGCATGATATTTGGCGCTCTCATTGCGACGGTATCCACATTTTACGGCTTCCGCGTGGAACGCTCTTCTACCGAAATTCCGCAGAACACTATTCGCTCAATTGGCGTTGGATTTACGCTGTTGATTGTGGCAAACGGCGTATTAACCCTGGTATACTACCTCTAAGTGAGTGGTATGAATTCAACCGAAGCATCAACAACTGGAATCCAACCATGCGTACGGCTCCGCAATATCTCTGTTCAGTTTGAGGACTTCGAGGCGCTTAAAGACGTCTCGGTGGAGTTTCCTCTCGGCAAAACAACGCTCATTATGGGGCCTTCGGGTTGCGGCAAAAGCACACTGCTCAAGGTTGCGGCTGGTTTGTTGCCTCCGGATCGTGGAGAGGTAGAAATTGCAGGGGTCGATGCACTCCGCGGTCGCCCTCGCGCAATGAGCGAAATGCGCAAAAACACCGGGTTTGTGTTCCAGGATGCCGGTCTCTGGCAGAACATGACCCTCTTTGACAACATGGCCTTGCCGCTTGAGTTCCACTATCCTGACCGCGCCGAGAGCGTCGTACGCCGCGAGATCTACGCCTGGGCTAATCGCTTTGACCTAAGCTTAATTCTGCCGCTACGCCCTTCAACTCTTTCCGGAGGCGAGCGAAAACTGATATCATTCTGCCGTGCCATGATACTTAATCCCAATCTGCTGTTTCTCGACGAACCAACAACCTTTGTAGATCGGCTTGGGGTAGAGCGAATGCTCAGTGTGCTGCGGGAAAAGAAGGCCTCAGGATGCAGTATGATCGGGGTAACTCATGACGCGGACCTTACCTCGCAACTTGCCGACTACATTCTGGTAATGAAGGCTGGCGAGTTACGGGAGTTTGGAACTACATCCGAGGTTGCCAGGTCGCGTGATCCGGTAGTGCGGGAGATTCTGGCAGATGTTCTGGACGAAGCAGCAACCTACGACGGGGATATTCTGGATCTCCTAGAGCCAAATGGGGATTTGTTTTGATACCCGCACAAGGAATAATTCTATGAAATTTAAAATCCGGTTTGCGCGTCAGATTGTCGGGGTATTCGTCATTCTGGGTTTTGGCTTACTACTCATGATTATCTTCATGATCGGCAGCAACCAACGTTGGTTTGCGCGCAATTACGAGTACTTCAGTGAGTTCCAGAGCGCAAGTGGTATTTCCCAAGGAATGAGCATAACTTTTCGAGGATTTCAAATTGGAACGGTGACGAACATCGAACTCACCGAACACAACGTTGTTGCAGTACGCTTTCATATCTTTGATACCTACATAGACAAGGTTACCGAGAACTCGGTCATGCAGTTAGTCTCGCATCCGCTTGGTTTTGGCGGTGGCCTGGTACTGCACCAGGGTCGGCGACGCACAGACCCGCTTCCAGAAGGGTCGCTGATTCCTTCTATCAACTCTGGCCTCGGGCGGAGTTTAGTGGCCCAAGACCTCGTCGCCCTACCGGAAGAACCTGACCAGATTGAGGAACTTCTTTCCTTGCTTGATCCCATTCTCCGCAATATCGATTCCGTAACGCAGGAGGCAGAACAGCTGCTTGCGGAGGTCAACGCGGTGTTGGCGGGTAGTTCGCAAGGGCCGCTCGCCGAGACGGTTGCGGCGGTAAACGCGGTACTGCTGGAGTTGGAAGTAGCTGTTGCGGATATCGGCAAGATTGCCGGAAATATAGAAGCCACAACCGCTGAAATGCGTGACCCCACCGGTCTTGTTCCGCGGCTCCTTGGCGCCGAGGGCAGCATTGCTCGAATTTTAGATGACGATGAAGAGTTGTACCGAGAAATTGAAAAGATTCTCGCCTCGGTTCAGGCTGCACTTGAAGATGTACAACAAATGACGGAGTACCTCGTCTCCACTACTCCTCAAATTTCCGGTATTCTTGAAGAGAGTCGTCAGGCCATTGATACCGGCCAAGAGGTGCTTATGGGCGTTCGAAACAATCCGCTCATTCGCGGAGGTATCCCGGAGCGACTCGAGCAACCAACCACCTTCCAGGGCTTCCGCGACGAGGAGTTTTAATGCGTGCTTCTTTCGGACCGTCGGCGCTGCTTTTTATCATGCTCCTCACCTTTGGTGCGTGTTCCTCCTCTCCCGACCAACCCGAGGGGGTCTTCACGGTGCGCAACCAGGCAGCCCGTAATC
>REEM01000073.1 GCA_007695055.1 Spirochaetaceae bacterium
TTATTTTTTTTTGTTTTTTATTTTTGTTTGGTGGGGGGTCTTCTTTGGGCGCCCCGACACTACATTCCGTGGAAGGATTGCAGATGCACAAGTACATACTACGACGATTATTCCTGCTGATTCCGGTCATGCTCGGCGTGTCCTTCGTCGTATTCACCATCATGTTTTTTACCCCGGGTGATCCCGTCCGCGTAATGCTGGGCGAGCGCGCACCGGAAGCCGAGATTGAGGCAATGCGCGAACGCATGGGCTTGAACGAACCCTTCGTCGTACAGTTTGGTAGCTTTGTATTTAACGCGGCGCGCGGTGACCTGGGCAGATCACTCGTCACTCGTCGCCCGGTCTTTGACGAACTCTACGCCCGCTTCCCGGCAACTCTGCAGTTGGCCGCCGCTGGTGTTTTGGTCGCGGTGTTAATGGGTATTCCGATAGGCATTGTGTCTGCAACCAAGCAGTACTCGTTGTTTGACGGTATGTCCATGGCACTGGCGCTTGTTGGCGTCTCAATGCCAAACTTCTGGCAGGGTATGATGATGATCCTGCTGTTCTCCATTGTCTTGGGGGTGCTACCGTCCAGCGGCTACGGCACTTTCATGCACCTCATCCTTCCTGCATTGACTATTGGCACCAGCTCGGCAGCCATCATTACTCGTATGACGCGCTCGAGTATGCTTGAGGTTGTGCGTCAGGACTACATCCGCACGGCCCGGGCAAAGGGTCTCAGCGAACGCGTAGTCATAAACCAACACGCCCTGAAGAACGCACTCATTCCTATTGTTACCGTCATAGGGCTGCAGTTCGGTTACCTCCTTGGTGGAGCAGTGCTTACCGAAACGATATTTTCCTGGCCCGGCGTCGGACGCTTTATGGTTGACGCTATTCGCCAACGTGACTACCCGGTTGTGCAAGGTGGAGTACTTCTGCTTGCGCTGACCTTTAGTGTGGTGAATCTCCTCGTAGATATTCTGTATGCCTACATCGACCCGCGCATTAAAGCGCAGTACAAATAAGGTACCGCCATGAAGACCGAAACAGATAACTTACAGCCCGGACAGGTGGAAGAGCCTCTCGACCATCTGGAGAGCTCAACTGACGAACACGAACTCCGCTTACCAGATAAAGGCTCGGCGAGACGCTCACAAAGGGCCGAGGTCTGGCGTCGCCTGCGAACTAACAAAATGGCAATGATTGGTTTGTTCATTGTCCTGCTCATTATCTTAACCGCAATATTTGCCGACTATATCGCGCCCTACAGCTACCGCACCCAACATCTGGAACGACGCCAGGAGGGCCCCAGCGGGGATTTCTGGCTTGGCACCGACGACCTGGGCCGCGACATTTTCAGCCGCATTGTATATGGCTCACGGGTGTCACTACAGGTTGGTTTTGTAGCGGTGAGTATTGCAGTTATGCTCGGCGGCACCTTAGGAGCCCTGGCCGGTTACTACGGTAGCCACCTGGACAACTGGATCATGCGGTTCATGGACGTCATTCTGGCTATACCCTCTATACTCCTGGCAATTGCTATTGTCTCAAGCTTTGGTGGGGGGCTTGTCAACGTTATGATTGCGGTTGGGGTGTCCAATATTCCAATCTACGCCCGCATTGTTAAGGCCTCGGTCATATCTATTAAGGAGCAAGAGTACATTGAGGCGGCACGAGCGGTGGGGGCCGGAGATGCGCGCATTATATTCAAGCACATTCTTCCCAACTCATTGGCGCCAATCATAGTGCAGGGAACCTTGGGTGTTGCCACCGCAATCCTCTCGGCGGCAGGCCTCAGTTTCATTGGGCTTGGTATTGAACCACCGACGCCGGAGTGGGGAGCCATGCTGTCAGCTGGCCGGCACATCATTCGGCGGGCACCACATGTGACAACCTTTCCCGGCATAGCAATTATGATCACCATTTTTGCGCTCAACTTGTTGGGTGACGGTCTGCGTGATGCCCTTGATCCCCGACTGAAGCAGTGAGCCCCGGCTCAAGCAGTAAGCAGAACTTCACAGTTCAGAACCAAGTAGTAGGAGTTATAGAGTGGCATCTGCGTTACTTCAAATACAAGATCTCAAAGTTGAGTACCACACCGAGGATGGGATTGTGACCGCGGTCGACAATCTCAACCTTGAGCTGAATAAAGGTGAAACCCTTGGCCTGGTCGGTGAGACCGGTGCGGGAAAAACCACCAGTGCCCTTGCCGTCATGCGCCTTGTTCCGTCACCTCCTGGAAAGGTCATTAGCGGCCGAGTGATTTTTGACGGCAAGGATCTCAGCACGCTCAAGGCCGAGGAAATGCGGCTCATTCGTGGCAACCGAATCTCAATGATCTTTCAGGATCCCATGACCTCACTGAATCCGGTAATGACGGTTGGCCGCCAGATAGAAGAAGCCGTTGAGCTGCACCAGAAAATGGACAGCAAGGCCGCAAAAGCCCGTGCTGGAGAAATGCTGAAGCTTGTTGGTATTCCCGCCGCACGCGCAGCCGACTACCCGCATGAGTTTTCGGGTGGTATGCGCCAACGCGTTGGAATTGCCATGGCGCTTTCCTGCAATCCGGAGCTCCTCATTGCAGATGAGCCAACCACCGCCTTGGATGTTACAATCCAGGCCCAGGTGCTTGACCTCATGAAGCGACTTCGCACCGAGTTTGGCACCTCTATGATTCTCATAACTCATGACCTGGGAATTGTTGCCGAGGCCTGCGACAAGGTGGCCATAATGTATGCCGGAGCGGTAGTAGAGTATGGCACCGTAGAGAGCGTCTTTAATAAGCCGCTGCATCCGTATACACGTGGCCTGTTTGGTTCTATCCCCAACATAGCCGAGGATGTAGAGCGACTCACCCCGATCCCCGGACTCATGCCGGACCCTACGGACCTTCCCTACGGATGCCGCTTTCATCCCAGATGTCCCATGGCACGTGAAATTTGCAGCACCCAGACACCGGCGCTCAGCGTCCCGGAGGACGGGAGAACCGTGGCATGCATGATTTATGAAGGATTGGTTCCGGGCTACAGCGGCGAGGAGAATGTGTAAAATGGAAACTCTGTTAGAAGTCCGCGGACTCAAAAAATACTTCTCAACGAAGGGCGGACTGCTTCAGGCAGTCGGCGGTGTAGACTTCAGTGTAAAAAAGGGAGAGACCCTTGGTATTGTTGGTGAGTCCGGCTGTGGAAAATCCACCACCGGTCGTGCTGTGTGCCGTCTTGTGGAACCCACCGCAGGCGAGGTGATCTTTGAGGGTGAGGACATTCTCAAGTACCCCAAGAACAAAATGCGCGATTTCCGCAAGCACATGCAGTTCATTTTTCAGGATCCCTTTGCGTCACTGGATCCGCGCATGAGCATCTCCGAAATCATTGCCGAGCCCTTTGACATTTTCCGCATGTACAAGTCAGAGCGTGAGGAGCGTGTTCTTGAGCTCATGCGAGTGGTGGGCCTGAGCCGAAAGCTGGTGAACTCATTTCCGCACGAGCTCGACGGTGGGCGCCGACAGCGGGTTGGTGTCGCCCGCGCCTTGGCTTTAGACCCAAAGTTCATTGTGTGTGACGAACCGGTTTCGGCGCTTGACGTGTCTATACAGGCCCAGATTCTTAATCTTATTCAGGACCTGCAGGACAAGTTGGGACTTACCTATATCTTTATCTCGCATGATTTGAGCGTAGTTAAGCATATCAGTGATCGGGTCGCGGTAATGTACCTTGGAAAGATTGTGGAAATTACCGACTCCAAGACAATTTTCCAACAGCCAGAGCACCCGTACACGCAAGCATTGCTGTCCGCAATACCTATTCCACGCTACGGTGAGAAACGAGAGCGGATCATTCTTGAGGGCGATGTCCCAAGTCCTATAGACCCACCGCCGGGCTGCATCTTTGCATCACGATGTAAGCATGTCATGCCAAAATGTCGTGAAAAGGCTCCGGCCCTCACTGAAACTGCTTCTGGACATAGCACTGCGTGCTACCTGGTACATGATGTACCTGAGGTAGAGGCTTAGACCTCGTCGAACGGAACCTCGCAGTACTGTGCCAAACGGCGGCCAAGTTCACGCAGTCGTGCGGCACTGCGCTCAGACTCGGTGATGATATTGCCATGAAGCCGCCCCGCACCCGGTGCCGAGTCGTCCGGGTCAAAGTCCAGCCCTAAGCGCACAATACGTTTCTCAAAAGCCCGTGACAGCACCCCGGACGACTCTCGCGCCAACGCAGTTGTACTAGGGCCGCTTGATGAACTGTGGCGAAGCACAACCCGGCGCAAGGCGCTTGTGGGATAGGTGCGTTTTTTGGGGAGAAACAGCACCCCGGTCTGTGACTCAATGTGCGACTGCGCGGGAAGAATGACCCAGCGCTCATGGTACAGCGTAGCCGCTACCGAGACCAATGCAAGGGCAACCGGAATGGGGGCCAACCCGGTCTGCGTAAGTATCCACAGCATGATTGCAGTGAGTACCGTGAAGGTAATCCGCCATCCATATCCCAGGCCAAGAATCAATTCTTGTGGGGTTTCTTTCCGTATATGCAGTTGATAGATCACCAGGCATTTCTACTCCGCTGTGCGTCGTATGTCAACATCGAAAACCCGGAGCCCTAAATTAGTCCCTAATAGACCTTTTCTTGTGAAAAAAATTCACTACAACGCTATTTTTCGACCATGTCACTTGACAGTCTGGGCCGGTCTCGTCACCCTTTGGGGATATTTTTTTACTTTTCTTAGGAGGTACCAATGAAAAGTCGTATGTACAGGATCGTTCCTGCGCTCCTGCTGACGGCACTTGCCCTTGCGGTGTTCGCCGCATGTGCTCCAAGTGAAACCGTTGGGGATGCAGTCCCGGAGATTGAGCTTCTCACTACAACAGAGGCCTACGATCCCATTCGCTACGAAGCTGCATTCATGATCGCAGATGCTTGGGAAGAACTGGGGTTCGCGGTAAATGTTCGGCCGCTTGAGTTCTCAAGTCTCTTGCAGCTGTTCTATGATGAGCAGAACTTTGACGCCACCATCCTTGGATGGTCCGGACGTGTAGACCGCCTGGATCCGCAGCACTTCCTCGGAACTTTGCACGGGGGTCAGACCGACCTCGGCGCAAATAACCCTGGCGGTTACAGCAACCCGGACTACGACGCACTCTTTGAGGCACAGTCACGGGAGTTCAACGCCGACCGCCGCCGAGAGCTTGTTCTGGAAATGCAAGAGATTGCAGCTCGCGACCAACCTCTGGACGTACTGTTCTACCGCGACGAGGTTGTCGGCCACAACTCCAACACCTTTGACAACTACGTCATCATGGCCGGTGAGTCCCTCTACAACGAGTGGACACCACTTCAGGTGCAGCCGCTTGACGGAAGCCGTTACCTGACCATTGGTACGCCGCAAGAGCCAGACAATATCAACCCAATGGCATCTACCTCTGTGTGGGGATGGAAGTTCATGCGCATGTACTACGACAAGCTCGTGCGTTTGAGCCCAGACATTGAGCCTATTCCTTGGGCAGCAGAGGAAATTATTGACGTTGATGAAACAACTATTGACGTTGTCATTCGCAGCGGCATGACCTTTCATGACGGCGAACCGGTAACCCCCAGCGACGTGAAGTTCACCTTTGACTACATGATTGAGAAGGACTTTGCTTACTTCCGTCCCTTCTACTCCATTATTGACTCAACCGAGATCCGTGACGGAAACATCGTACGGTTTAACCTGCGCGAACCCTACGCTCCCTTTATCACGGTTACGCTCAGCCAGATCCCAATACTCCCGGAACATCTCTGGGCAAGCATTGACGCTCCCGCCGACCTGACACCGGATCAAATTCCTACCGTCGGAAGCGGCCCATTCTACTTTGACCAGTATGACCGTGGTGAGTACAAGCGCCTCCTGACATTCCGGGATCACTTTGCCGCTGACGACATTGCAATTGACGGAATGGAGTACATTGTCTACGCCGACAGCGAAGGCGTGTTCACCGGTCTCCTTACCGGCGAGATTGACATGACCGCCTGGCGCATGGAGCCCGGTCAGATCACCATTGCTGAAGACGAAGACCACATCACGGTCGTAAGCGTTGGTGACTTTGGCTACTACCACCTTACCTACAACAATCGCCGAGCACCTTTTGACAACACCCAGGTGCGTCGTGCACTGGCACATGCGGTGGACAAAGAAACCATCATTAACGTGTTGCTCCAGGGACTCGGTGAGCCGGGATACTCGGTTGTAGCACCAATTAACGGTTTCTGGCATAATCCAGATGTTGAGCGGTTCGACTATGACCTCAGTGCAGCACGCAGCGTGCTGGAGGAAGCTGGGTTTGTGTGGGACGGCGACGGCCGTATTCACTTTCCTGCCCAGTAAATCTTGAGTTAGATAACGCATTTCACAAGCAGGGGCCAACAGCCCCTGCTTGTGTGTGTTCGAAGGAAAAGTCACGCCATGCGCAAGCTGATTCTTACGAAAATCCTGCAGTCACTCTTCACCCTGTGGGTGATCCTGACAATGTTGTTCTTCCTGTTTCGTCTTGGACTTCCCGACCCAACTGTTGCGTTGGTGAGCGACGGACTCTCGCCCGAGGACCGCGCCTTGGTAATTGCGCGCTTTGGCCTGGATCGCTCTCTGCCGGAACAGTATGTGATCTATCTTGGAAACGTCATTACCGGTGAGTTCGGACGTTCCTTTCATTACAATGCACCGGTAGACACCATTATTGGTGAACGGGTGCTGAACACCCTTATTCTCATGTTACCGGCCATCTTTCTTTCATATACCATAGGCCCACTCTTAGGAGTGTTACTTGCCTGGAAGCGTGGCTCCAAGCTGGAGGCCGGAGGGATCTCTCTAGGCCTTATACTCCGCTCGGCCCCCATGTTCTGGACCGGAATGTTGGCGGTCATGTTTTTTGGAATTAACCTTGGGTGGTTCCCTACCAGTGGAATGCGCACATTCCCTTATCAAGCAGCAAACTTCTTAGAAAAGATACTCACTCTGGACTTCCTCAGGCACCTTATACTTCCAACCATAGTCATTACGCTCTACTACATTGGTTTGCCCATGCTGATCATGCGCAACACCATGCTGGAGGTTATGGGTGAGGACTTCATTGAGTTCGCAGAGGCCCGTGGGCTCTCTCGGATGCGGGTGATGTACCGACATGCTGCCCGTAACGCTTTGCTTCCGGTTGTCACTCAGGCGGCAATTACCGCAGGGCTTGCCGTAGGTGGTCAGGTAGTGGTTGAGGTCGTGTTTTCTTGGCCCGGGCTGGGACTGGAAATGTTCAACGCCGTCCGCACAAGCGACTACCCATTGGCACAGGCCTCTTTTCTGCTTATGGCAACCATCATTCTGGTTCTCAACCTCATTACCGACCTTATCTACAGTAGGCTTGATCCGCGGGTCACCTACCGCAGCGCAAACTAGGGGATCTCTCAATGAAAGAACTCATCCGCGCGCTTTGGCGCAGCATACAACAGGATCGCCTGGCTATGTTTGGGCTGGTCACTATCACCATAATCACCTTGATCGCGATATTTGGGCCATTCATTGCAACGCACGATCCCACGCATATGAATGAACGGACTGAAGGCATTGCGCTCTGGTTCGGCACCGTAGGTGCTCCAAACCGCGGCATTCGGCTCGAGCAGGCCATTTCTGAGACGACCCTCCGTTCTATTGTTTCCGCAGACGCTACACAGGATTCAGGCGACTACTTGGCCGTCGGCAACGGAGGCTTCATTGTTCGGTTTCGTGGCGATGAACGGCACATAGAAGCAAGCCCGGTAAGTGTTCAACTTCGGGGCGTTGCATCACGCGCCGGTCGCGAACTCGCGGTTGGTGATGAGGGCACTATCCTGGAACGCATTGGTGGGGAATGGCGCCAAATGGCGGCCCCTGTCTCGGGCATATTGCAAGCAGTTGCACTAGATCCAAACGGGGCGGCTTTGGTGGTTGGTGACAACGGCGCGGCAGCCTACTCCTCTGCCATCGGCGCGCCTTGGGTTATTGTCAACACGCCACTTGCGCGCCATCTTTACGACGTCACCCTGCCGGAGGCCCAAGCAGGCTTTGTCGTTGGAGCACGCGGAACGCTGCTGCGCTGGGACGGAAGCGAACTCAATGAAGAACAGGCACCCGGATTCCGGAACATCTACGCAGTTGACTCGGACGGCATGAATAACATTCTTGCGGTTGGGGAGCGCGGAACGGTCTACCGTTTTGACGGTGACAGTTGGAGTGAAATGCAGTCACCGGTTGCTCGTAGCCTGCGCGGAGTAAAAGTAATAGGAGACCGTGCTGCGGCCGCAGCGACCCACGGAGACCTCATGCTGCTTGAAGATGGTGTTTGGGATCGCGTCAGAAGTGGTTATGAGCGTCACTTTCGTTCTGTTGCCGGTGATGAAACGCAGTTTGTGGCAGTTGGAACCGACCCGTACATCAACTCGCTTACACGACCGTCGGCCGAACACTTTTTCGGCACAACCCACAACGGAAGAGATATCTTCAGCCAGGTCATTTACGGCACCCGTACAGCACTCTTGGTCGCGCTCGTAGCGGCTATCATGGTAACCGTCATAGGCACCAACGTTGGCCTTTTTGCCGGATACCTGCGCGGCAAGACCGACAACGTACTTATGCGTATTGTCGACATCATGTACGCGCTCCCACTTGAACCCTTTGCCATGGTATTAGTGCTCCTCACTCGGCCGGGTATACAGATTATTATTCTGGCCGTAGGACTGCTTACCTGGCGTACCACTGCACGGATTATTCGTAGCCAGGTGCTGTCTCTTGCCAACCGTCCCTTTGTGAAGGCTGCAAAGGTCGCGGGAGCAAGCAATTTACGAATTATGTACGTGCATATAGCTCCGAATGTACTCCCTCTGGCCTTCCTCCAGTTGGCTGTGGCCATGGCATTTGCAATTACGGCCGAGGCGACACTGAGCTTTCTTGGTCTTGGACCTCCCCGCCTCTATTCCTGGGGGACGATACTGCACCAAGCGCGGCTTTCCGGCGCCTGGCGGACGGCTTGGTGGTGGGTGCTTCCACCCGGGATCATGATTATGCTTACCGTCGTGTCGGTGTTCTTCATTTCGCGCGCACTTGAGGTGATTGCGAATCCCCGACTGGCGCGAAAATAAGGAGAAGTTTGAATTATGTTACTTGAAGTCAAGGACTTACATACATACTACACCGCTCGCGGTAAAGAGGTGCGCGCCGTTGACGGGGCCTCCTTCTCTATGGCTGAAGGCGAGAACTTGGGCCTTGTCGGTGAGTCCGGGTGCGGTAAAACCACGCTCGCCAAGTCAATTATGAGAATTATCGCCTCCAATGCCCGCATTGATTCTGGCGAAGTCTTGTTTAACGGCACCGACCTTGTATCCTTGCCGGAGTCACAGCTGAACAAGTTCCGCTGGCGTGAGCTCTCGCTGGTGACGCAGAGCGCCATGAACTCCTTAGACCCGGTGTATACCGTTGGTGACCAGATTACTGAGACGCTCAAGGCACATACCAATATGAGTACCGCCCAAGCGCATGAGCGCGGCGTTGAACTCTTTGAGCTGGTGGGACTTGAACCTAAACGCCTCTCGTCGTATCCGCACCAGCTTTCTGGGGGAATGCGGCAGCGCGTGGTTATTGCGCTGGCACTGGCGCTCAATCCAAAACTCATTATTGCAGATGAGCCAACTACAGCGCTTGATGTAGTGGTTCAGGACGGCATTCTTAAGCAACTAGACCAGATACAACGCCAACTCAAGAACTCCATGATTCTGGTAACCCATGACGTCTCGTTGGTGGCCGAGATGTGTCACCGTGTTGCGGTTATGTACGCGGGGAAGATTGTGGAAATTGGCTCCACCTCGGAGCTTTTCCGCAATGCCTCACACCCCTACACCATTGGCCTTCTCAATGCCTTTCCTACCCTGGAAAGCGCAAAAGGCGAGCTCATTTCTATCCCCGGCACACCCCCGGACCTGTCCGAACGGATTGTCGGCTGTCCATTTGCTGCTCGCTGTCCTTTTGCCACCGACACCTGCCGCACCGTGGCACCCCCGTCGGTAGAGGTCAGCCCCGGACACTTCTCCGCATGCCACTATACAGACCAAGCCGAGTCCTTCCGGGTACGAGCCGCAGAACAGGAGCGTTGGCGGCAGCAAGAGGCTGGTAGGGTTAATCGTGAAGAAGAGGAAAAACGTACTGCTGCGGCAGAACATCTCTTACGTGTAAGCAGTCGTTTCGACGCCGAACATGCCCAAGATGACACGGATAGTTCTAGCGGAGCGGGAGGCCGTCAAGCCGCCCTTGTTGTAAAGGACGTTACCAAGCATTATCCGGTGAAACAGAGTTTTGGCGCGTCAATGCGAAGGGAAGCACGAAAGGTCGTACACGCAGTCGACGGAGTATCCATAGAGGTACATGAAGGTGAAATTCTTGGGCTTGCTGGTGAAAGCGGTTCGGGGAAAAGCACCATTGGTGAGATTATTACCGGACTTCAGACAGCTACTACCGGTTCACTGAGTTACCGGGGGCGTCCTATTACCGAGAATGGCCGCACTCGCAAAGAGTTCCGGCGGCTGGTTCAAATGGCCTTTCAGGACCCCTATGAGACGCTGAATCCTCGCTTTACTATTTTTCAAACCGTACTCGAACCGCTGCGAAACTTTGGTATTGGCACGGCCGAGGAACGCAAGGAGCTCGTAATTGAGGCCCTGCGTGAGGTAGACCTCCTGCCTCCCGAGACCTATCTTGACCGCTACCCCCATGAGCTTTCCGGCGGCCAACGCCAACGTGTCGCTATTGCACGCGCTATAGTCTGTGGCCCCCATTTCCTGGTAGCGGATGAACCGGTCTCCATGCTTGACGTTTCAATTCGCGCAGGTGTGCTGAACCTGTTCAGGCGCTTCAAACGCGAACTGGAAATGTCAATCATTTACGTATCCCACGACCTGGCGACCATTCGTTATATCTGTGACCGCACAGCTATTCTGTACCTTGGGCGGGTAGCAGAGCTTGGCCCAACAGAGGAAGTACTCGAGAATCCTAAGCATCCTTACACCCGCCTTCTGATCTCGGCCGTACCTCGCACAGATCCCGACTTGGAGCGCAGGCACGTTGATGCACGAGGTGAAATTCCAGATCCCATAGCTATCCCGAATGGCTGTCGTTTTCATACTCGGTGCCCCCTTGCTATGGCGCACTGTGGCTGGGAGGGACGTGACTTACAGGTGCTGATTGAAACAGCCCAACGTGCAGAGAATGGGGCAGCGGCGCTCAGCGAGATAAAAGCCATGACTGTCGTCGGCCTGAACCTGCGCGTAACGGTGAACTCCAGTGCCGTGGTAGCGTCCGTCCGCGCGGCTGTACAGGAAGTCATGGAGGCTCACGACCGGCCCATTGAACAAGCGGTAGAGGAAATAACCGAGAATGCTTCAGAGCTCCTCATTGCATTCAGCAAACGACCAGAACCCGAGCAGTATCGTGTCGGGGATAAACACACCGCTGCCTGTTACCTGTATGAAGACAACGGTATCTGAGCTTTAATAGGCGAGCAGCCAACCGCCACATGCACGACATCTCCTCTGAAAGCTATACTCACAGGAAATAAATGTCGCGACACGTGCTTTTTGTGTTACCTGACCATTTTGTTGTGACAACTGTTGCAATATCGAATATCGTGGTCTATAATCAGCGCAGATTTGGGGAAACTTCTGCGGGATTCCCGTGCTCTATCCGAGACCCCCAGTCCTCCCCAAGGAGATTGTATGCAGAACAATGCCGCCCCACAAGAGTGCCATGTCACTCACCAGGGGGTCGTCGAGAGCATTGGTGACACATATATATCGGTGCGTGTGCTTCAGCACACCGCCTGCGACACGTGCCGCGCCAAGCTTCTGTGCACCGGGACTGCCGATGCCCGAGACTCCGTCGTTGAGGCATTTCTTGAGAATGCAGAAGACAAATACCGCCTGAGAGCTGGTAGCCCGGTTATGCTGCAGCTAGAGCAGAGCATGGCCTGGATCTCGGTGGCCTTGGCCTTTGGTGTTCCCTTACTCATACTGCTCGCCACCTTCTTTGGGACTCTTCATGCGGTAGGAAGTGAGCTTGTTGGGGGGCTTGCTGCCTTAGCGGTGCTGTTGCCTTACTACGTCATCCTTGGTCTTAACCGTCATCGACTCAGCCAGCGGGTATACTTCACCGCGACGCCTGTAGAACACATCTCGGTATGACCTAAAGATTTTTCAGGAGGCCGGTTTGGATTCAACCATGATGTATTCACTGTTCACGCTTGGAGGCGTTGCAGGCGTTTTTGCAATGATTCTCTATTTTGTGGCCAAGCGTTTTCACGTTGAGGAAGATCCCCGCGTAGCTGAGGTAGAAGCCATGCTTCCCGGCATCAACTGTGGTGCATGTGGGTTCCCCGGGTGTACGGGCTTGGCAGAAGCGCTGGTCGCCGCGGCGGAAAAAAAGGATATCTCCGCCCTGTACTGCCCTCCCGGTGGTGCCGACACAATGGGCGCCGTTGCCGAGTACTTCGGGCTTGCTGCCCCTACTTCCGCGCCTACAGTGGCGGTACTGCGTTGTAACGGTAGTTACGCCAACTCCCCACGCAAGGCCGAGTATGACGGCCCATCTAGTTGTGCCGTGGCGCATAAGCTTGGGACATCCGGGTCGGCCTGTACCTACTCATGCCTGAGCGAGGGTGACTGCGTCACCGCCTGCAACTTTGAAGCCATGTATATGGACCCTGCAACCGGACTGCCTGTTGTTATAGATGAAAACTGTACCAGTTGTGGTGCCTGTGTTAAGGCCTGCCCCCGAGATCTCTTTGAGATCCGTTTGCTTGGAAAGGGCAAAAAGCCCCGCCGCGTCTGGATCGCTTGCCGCAACCGGGACCGGGGTGCGGTTGCACGAAAGAATTGCAGTGTAGCCTGCATTGCTTGTGGCAAGTGTGTGCGAACCTGTGATACAATCGTGAAAGCAATATCGATGAAAGATAACCTTGCGTATATCGATCCCGACATTTGCATTGCATGCGGAAAGTGCGTGCCTGAGTGTCCTACAGGGGCAATTCTTGCAACCTTTCCCGTAAAAGCAAAACAAGAGGATTCCGGAGAACCTGTCTCTACCGGGTCCTAAAACACACACTGATAAGAGAAGGATGGTTTTTATGTCTAAGACCTTTCCCATGGGCGGTATACACCCGCCGGACACAAAGATTTCCGCCACTGCAGCAATCACGCCGTTGGCAATTCCAGCAGAGGTAGCTATTCCCCTTGGCCAGCATATCGGCGCACCCGCGGGGCCCATTGTGAAAGCCGGTGATAAGGTAAAGGCCGGACAACTCATTGGCGAGATTGCCGGTTTCATCTCTGCAAATATCCACTCCTCCGTCTCCGGGACGGTCAAGAAAATTGACGATGTCGCCGATCCATGCGGCTACCCGAAAAAGGCCGTATACATCACTGTAGAGGGTGATGAATGGGCCGAAGGCATTGACCGCTCCACTACCCTTAAGAAAGAGATCACCTTAGATCGTGACGCAATTGTAGAGAAGATCAAGGCAGGCGGCATTGTAGGAATGGGCGGTGCGTCCTTTCCAACCAACGTGAAGTACATGATCCCCGAAGGCAAGACGGCCGACACCTTAGTCATTAACGGTGTCGAGTGTGAGCCCTACCTTACCGCCGACCACCGACTCATGCTCGAGCATGCAGATGAGATGCTCGTTGGGGTTGAGATCCTACGAATTGCACTCGGCGTTGAAAAAGCCGTCATTGGCATTGAAGAAAACAAGCCGGACGCCATTAAGCTCCTGAGCGAAAAATCCGCCGAGTACTCCGGAATTACCGTTGAGTCGCTGCACATGCAGTATCCCCAGGGTGCAGAGAAACAACTCATTAAAGCATGTACCGGCCGAGAAGTGCCCAGTGGCAAACTACCCATTGAGGTGGGCTGTGCGGTAAACAATGTAGGCACCGCATACGCGGTCTATCAAATGGTACAAAAGAACCAGCCTCTTGTTGAGCGTGTAGTAACCGTCACCGGCAAGCAGGTAAGCAATCCAAGCAACTTTCTTGTTCGGGTTGGAACCTCCTACGCAGCATGTATTGAGGCAGCAGGCGGACTTCCTGAAGACACCGGTAAGGTCATTTCCGGCGGACCAATGATGGGAATGGCAGTTGCCGACCTGTCAATACCTGTCGCCAAAGGCACATCCGGCATTCTCATGTTGTCCAAGACCGAGGCGCGACGCCCCGAGGTTGAAAACTGCATTCGCTGTGGTGCCTGCGTATCGGTTTGTCCAATGGGACTCGAGCCGTACTTGATTGAGAAATTCGCCCGTGCCGACAAGTGGGATCAGGCCGAACAGCGCGCATCCATGGACTGCATGGAGTGCGGCTGCTGTAGCTACATCTGTCCTTCTGGTCGCCCCCTTCTTGACTATATTCGCATTGCGAAGGGCGAAATCAACAACCGAAGGCGAGCGAGAGCCTCTCAGTGAGCACAAAGCTAACCGCAGGCCTTTCTCCACATTTTACGACTTCTCAGTCTGTTGCAAAGGTTATGTGGGCAGTTTCAGTTGCCCTCATTCCTGTCTTTGTTGTATCGGTAATTGTTTTTGGCCCGCGAGCCCTCTTGGTGCTCGCGGTGGCCGTTCTTTCTTGCGTGCTTACCGAGGCTTTTGTCCAAGCATTCATGCTCAAAAAGCCGGTAACCGTGTCCGACGGATCAGCGGTTGTTACCGGGCTCCTCCTTGCGTTCAATGTGCCCGTAAGCATCCCACTCTGGATGGTTGCCGTTGGTGGCTTTGTTGCCATTGGCATAGGGAAAATGGCCTTTGGCGGCATTGGAAACAATCCTTTTAATCCGGCGCTTGTGGGACGCGCATTTATGACCACGAGTTTTGCCGCGCCTATGACAAACTGGCGTTTGCCGCTCGTTTTTGATGGCAGCACCGGTGCCACCCCTCTTGGAATAATTGAGAACGCAGCTGAAACGGGAATGTCGGCCCTTCAGTCAGAGCTGCCGAGCTACTTGAACATGTTTATTGGAAATATGGGCGGGAGCCTGGGGGAAACCAGCGCCTTAGCCATAATGCTTGGTGGCATTTTCCTTATTGCACGAGGTCTCATAGACTGGCGTACCCCGCTCTTTTTTCTTGGTTCCTTGGCTGCATTTACCGGTATATTTTGGGGTATTGCTCCCGAGAGCTATGCCGACCCCTTGTTCCATGTGTTGGCCGGTGGTGCCATGCTTGGCGCCTGGTATATGGCAACCGACATGACAACGAGCCCAATGTCACGTAAGGGACGCGTTATATTTGCAGTTGGGGCAGGACTGCTAACCGGTATTATCCGCTTGTTTGGGGCATTCCCCGGTGGTGTGTCCTACGCCATACTCATTATGAACGCCTTGGTACCGGCTATAGACAATCACATCCGACCAAAGCGATTCGCGCAAGGGGTGATTCATGAAAAAGCTTGAGTCAACCTTTGTGAACATGTTCGTTGTGCTGAGTCTCATTGCGTTGCTTTCAGCCGCCTTGTTGTCGTTTACCTATAGCAAGACATCTGTCGTCCGCGCTGAGGTGGAGCGAGAGCAGCAACAACGAGCCCTCGCCGCAGTCCTGCCCGAGTTTGACAACTCCCCAGGTGAGGAGGCGTTCGAGCGTGAGGGCTTTGAACTTCAGGAACTCTATCCAGCTACGCGAGACGGCGAGAAGGTTGGTATTGCGGTACGCAGCGTAACCCGGCGTGCCTACTCAGGCACAATGGTCTTTCTTGTAGGGTTTAATGCGCAGGGTGTTATCACCGGCATACAAGTACTTAATCACGCCGAAACACCAGGCTTGGGTTCACGGGTAACCGAGGACGAATTCCTGGGGCAGTTTATTGGTCAGGATTTGAATGAGTTTAACCCGGCATTGCGCGCCGATGGAGGCGAGGTTGATGTAATTACCGCAGCAACCGTTACAAGTAACGCCGCTATTCACGCAATTCAGACGGCATTCGAAGCCGCTTTTGATGGGGAAAAAGAATGAGTGCTACAGCAAGCTTGCGCCATGAGTTTAGCAAGGGATTCCTAAAAGAAAACCCGGTCTTTGCGTTGCTGCTCGGACTGTGTCCTGCGCTCGCCGTGACAACATCTGCCATAAACGGCCTAGGAATGGGGCTGGCAACCATGGCTGTGCTCCTTGGATCGAACCTTGTTATTTCCATCATTAAGAACTTCATTCCGGACAAGGTGCGCATACCATGTTACATCGTCATTATTGCAACCTTCGTAACCATCATTGACCTCAGTATGGGGGCCTATCTCCCCGATTTGCATGAAGCCCTTGGGATCTTTATTCCGCTTATTGTAGTAAACTGTGTTGTTCTTGGTCGTGCCGAGGCGTTTGCTTCCCGCAACTCAACATTTTCGTCCTTGGTAGACGCAATTTCTATGGGCTTGGGCTTTTCATTTGCGCTCACCGTGCTTGGCGCTATTCGCGAAGTACTGGGATTTGGAACCCTGTTTGATTTACAGATCATTCCCGAGGCCTTTCCTGGCATCTCGGTCTTCATTTTGCCGCCTGGAGCATTCCTTGCACTTGGCTTTTTGGTTGCTGGGGCCCGCGTCCTAACCGCACGGCTTGAGAGAGCGGCAAAGTCGCGGCAAGGATTCATGACGGCAGCGGAAGCCGCGGCGGCCGCAGCTGCGGCGAACAAGGAAACACGAGGGGCTGAAGCATGAACTACTTTGTCATTTTTCTTGGTGCAATGCTGGTCAACAACATTGTCCTTGTTCAATTCCTTGGCATTTGCCCCTTCCTTGGAGTCAGCTCCCGCATCTCCACTGCCATTGGTATGGGACTTGCGGTTATGTTTGTCATGACCATTGCGACTATTGCAGCTTACCTCATTCAAGTATTCCTACTCGTACCACTATCACTGGAGTTCCTCCAAACGGTAGCGTTCATTCTGGTTATTGCGTCACTTGTGCAGCTGGTTGATATTGTCATGAAGAAGGTGAGCCCGCCTCTGCATAGGGCCCTGGGTGTGTTCCTTCCTCTCATAACAACCAACTGCGCCATACTCGGTGTGGCTCTGCTTATCATGAACAGAGAGTATAACCTCGCAGAAAGCATAGTCTTTGCTATTGCTAGTGCCTTGGGATTTGCGCTTGCCTTGTTCATTTTTGCCGGGCTTCGCGAGCGGCTGGAACTGTACGATGTACCCAAGGCAATGCAAGGCGCGCCTATCGCCTTGGTAACCGCCGGATTGCTGGCACTTGCCTTCATGGGTTTTGCCGGGCTCGCATAGCAGGTCATTCCACCTAACAGTGAGGGTGCCGAGCACGCACCCCGCAAACACTCTTCAATCGTCCCGGAAGCAGAAATCTGGGTCAATCTTACATAGGATGCTCGCAGATCAGGAGGGGTCATGAAAAAAGAAAAGGTCACGCAATACGAGATTCTTCTCGAAGAAGAAATCGCCAAGGTTCTATCCTCGCCACAGATTATTGTTCCCAAAAGCCGGTTGGAAATGTTGGATATGGCCTTTGGCGGCGCCGAGAACGACTTTTACGAGGTTGAGTACGATGTAGCAGGCCGCGGTAAAGTGCTTGAGGCCACCGTTGCTCGCTGTAAGAATGCAGCCGCTGTGAATTTCGTAGAGCCATACATGCGCCGTCGTGATCCAAGCGCCATGCTCATTGCCGATGATCTACCCACCGACAAGAAACACTATAGAGACCGCTTCCAGAGTGAGTTTGATCCTGTGCGATCCGAGACCCTCAGCTGGCTCTCGCAGCAGAAAGATCTGATTGTGCTGCCATTTATGTCCGGTGACTCAAAAATTGGCACGCCGACCTTGCTCATTGCTCCAAGCAATGCTGGCTTCTTTGTAGCAGGACTCGCAGATCTTCAAGGCTTCATTCCGGCCGACGAGTTGCAGAAGGGCTTTGAGCCTGCCGCCATCATATACCTGGCCCCTCCATTTCGTCACACCCATTTCGACGGCAAGCAGGTGGTCGTCCACAATCGCCGCGAGCAGATGCACGAGTTATTCTCATACAATCTGTATCCCGGCCCAAGTGCAAAAAAGGGCGTCTACGGCATACTGCTGAACACCGGCGAACAGGAAGGCTGGGTGACCCTGCATGCATCCTCGGTGCGGCTTGTGACTCCGTACGACAACGAGTTCACTATTCTTCATGAAGGTGCCTCTGGTGGCGGCAAGAGCGAAATGACTCAGGCCATACACAGAGAAGAAGACGGCCGTATTCTGCTTGCCGAGAGTATTCTCACCGAGGATGATCACTACATTGACCTTCTTGACACCTGTGAGGTGCATCCGGTCACCGACGACATGGCTCT
>REEM01000023.1 GCA_007695055.1 Spirochaetaceae bacterium
ATTTCTTCTCATGGGCAATTCTCTTCAGCGGCTTCATGATCAACACCGACCAGATGGAGCAGCTTGGTCTGCCAATTCCTACAAGCTATGAAGACCTGACCAATCCCGTCTACAACGGGCATGTTATTTCTCCGAACCCGTTGCTCTCTTCTACCGCGGTTACCAACGTCATGGCGGTGGTGCAGGCCTACGGTGAGGATCGCGCATGGGACCTGTGGGAGGAGATCGATGCAAATATTGGTTTCTACTCAGACTCAACGTCAAACACCTACAACCTTGTAGCCCGCGGAGAGTATCCTATTGCCATTGTCGTGAACCGCCCGGTGTACGAACTGCAACTTCAGGGATATCCTGTTGAGTTTGTAATACCCAGGGACGGTACTATGGTGCAGGACAATGCCATGGGCGTGGTGAACGGTGCGCGAAACAAGGAACTCGCCGAGCGCTTCATTGCATTTATTCTGAGTGAAGATATGCAGCGAATAGGTGCCGACTTCCCTTATACTCCGGTACGCCCGGGTGTACTTGATCCAGACTCCTTTATCTCGCTTGATAATCTTGCGGCAGACATCAACGTGCTTCTCCTTCCAGATGCCGAGCTAGAAGCGTCAGTACGGCCGAGACGACAAGAGCATTTTGAGACAATGCTTCGACGCCGTCAGTAACAACCAAGGTATAGAGTTAACGAAATGAATCAGAGCGGGGTCCTTAGGGGCTCCGCTCCGTACTTCAGTATATCGCGGAGTGAAATTGTATGAGCACTAGTATTCCGGATACGTCAACGAGCTACGAGACACCAAAGGTCGGCTTCAACTGGCTGATTCCGCTCTTTGCGATCTCGGTTGCTTTCGTTGCCGCATTTCTCATTATTCCCTTGGGGAGAATTCTCCAGGAAACGGCAGGCATTCTTACATCCGGCGACCGGCCGCTGCCTCAAGGTTTCTTCCCATACATGTTTCGTATCACCCTGAACTCGCTGCGCTTAGCAACGCTCACGACCATATTCTCGTTGGGAATAGCCATTCCCTTAGCGGTTGCTATTAGCAAGTTACAGGTGAAGTTTGGCACTGCTTGGACCGTGCTTTTGACGGTACCTCTTATAACCCCACCTTTCATTTCCAGTTTCGCCACAATACTCCTTCTCGGGCGAACCGGAATCCTCATGCGCTTGTGGGTCATGATGGGCTTTGAGAGTTTCTCTATCTACGGGTTGAAGGGTTTGGTCATTACGCAGGTACTGCATCTCATGCCGTACTCATTGCTTATCATTCTCGCCGGTCTTAAGACCGTTCCGGCTAGTATAGAGGAGGCGGCACAGTCGCTCGGCGAGTCCTTTTTTGGGACCATTCGCAAGATTGTGCTGCCGTATACCGTTCCTCATATCCTGATGGGCGGCACCTTGGTTTTCTTGACATCTCTGGGCGATGTCGGAGCTCCGCTGCTGATTGGGGGTAACTACCGGGTTCTGCCGGTAGAGATCTATACGAACTTTGTGAGCTATCTTGGTGACGACCGAATTCCGGTTATTTTCAGCGCGTGGATCATCTTCATGGCAAGTATCATGATGATAGCCGTGAAGTATCTGCTCAAGAAAGCCGAGGTCAAGCACTCCTTCAAAGTTCGTACCATTAGTTACGACCTACCGGTGCTCCGGCGAACCGCAACTGCGGTGATAGCGGTTGTAACTTTGTTCTTCCTGCTCCCGTATGTGGCTATTGTCATTAGCTCATTTGGAACAATCTGGACCACCGGATGGCTGCCGAACGCCTTCACCACGGTTCATTACCAGCGCGCAATACTGCAGGGTGGTCCAATTCGCAATACACTGCTGCTGCTTGCTGGCGCCATGCCCTTGGCAGTGCTGGTCTCGGTTGGCCTGGGACAAATGCATAGATCGGTACCCCGTATGAAGTGGTTCGACTACTTCACCCTGCTGCCCTTTATCATCCCAGGTGTTGTCATTGGTGTTGGTATAACTCGCAGCTACGGCACACTGCAGATTGGGGGGTTTGACTTCACCGCAACCGCATGGGTGCTGATCATGGCTCTTGCTATTCGACGCTTGCCACATGCAGTGCGTGTTCTGACCGCAGGTTTTGCTCGTATCGACAAGAGTTTGGAAGAGGCCTCCTGGAGTCTCGGTGCCTCGCCCTCGCGGACCTTTCAGGACATTGTCCTGCCGCAGCTACGGCCAACCATCTTTGCCGCAAGCGTAATTCTGGCGGTTAAACTGGTGACCGAGCTCGGGGCCACCCTCATTCTGTATCCACCAGGCTGGGACACCATGGCGGTGTACATCTACTACTACGTGTCGGAAGGCCAGATTGCACGAGGCTCCGCTATGGGTGTTGTACTCATAATCATGGTAGCGGCTGGGACGGCGTACTCAAACAGGTTTTCTAAGAACAAGAGGTTAACATAATGGCAATGATTGAACTGGAAAGTGTAACCAAGAAATTCGGCGGCACGGTCACCGCCGTAGATAATCTGAATCTAGAGATCAACGAAGGTGAGCTTGTCTCTTTGCTCGGCCCCTCCGGCTGTGGCAAGACCACTACCTTGCGAATGCTGGCTGGCTTTGAGAAGGTAACCGCTGGTACCATTCGCATCAACGGTCAGGTTATGAATGACCTACCACCGCAGAAGCGCAACATTGGAATTGTGTTCCAGGACTACGCCGTATTTCCGACCATGAGCGTCAATGAGAATGTCGCCTATGGGCTCAAGCTCCGAAACGTGACCGGCGCTGAGCAGAAAAAACGCATAGCCGAGTCGTTGGAGCTGGTCGGCCTGACTGGGTTCGGGCAGCGCATGCCCGGGCAACTCAGCGGAGGCCAGTTGCAGCGGGTGGCACTTGCGCGCGCGCTCGTCATTCGGCCGCAGGTACTGCTACTCGACGAGCCACTGAGCAACCTTGACGCCGCACTGCGCGTAAGCATCCGCAAGCAGATTCGCAAGATCCAACAAGAGCTCAAGATTACAACGGTGTTTGTCACCCATGATCAGGAAGAGGCCATGTCGATCTCGGATCGTGTCGCGGTCATGAAGACCGCGAAACTCGTACAGCATGGGCCGCCCGTCTCAATCTATGACGACCCAGCCACAGCATTTGTTGCTGGCTTCATTGGCAAAACCACGCTGTTACGGGGCAAACTTGAGTCAGGCAACGGTGATCTTGTGAAGCTCAGTGCCGGTGGCTTGTCTTTGAACGCTCGTAAGCGTGGTGAACTCAGCCCCGGAGCCGAGGTCTGGATCTCTATCCGGCCGCAGGACTTGCAGTACGGCGTATCCTTCAAGGACAACCCGGTAACCGGCAAGGTGGACTACCTGGAACTCCTTGGTTCACTTGCTCGCGGTGAGATTATTGACAACAACGGCTTAGGCTTAATGTTTGAGGTTGCTAACCCAGCCCGAAGCCCGGTTCCAGAACTGAGCAGCCAGGCCTCCTTCAATATTTCCCCCGACGCCGTAGTCTACGGCCAACTCGACGCCGCCGACAGCGAAATCTTCAAGGACGAGGACGTGGTACTGGCGCGGGAGTAGGTTTACAAGCCGGGCCTGGTTTGCTCTCCACCGTACCGGTACTAGCTCGAGTCACTCTCGACCCCACTACGCGCAAGGGGTCGAGAGCTACTCATTGCCTCTACTGTTGAGTCGGGAATACT
>REEM01000022.1 GCA_007695055.1 Spirochaetaceae bacterium
GCTTCGCATCGGCAGCATGAACATGCTGCTGCACGGTGTCGAGAACCCGGATATCCGTTACCGTGATTCGCTTGCGCAGACCGACGATGATGAAGCGGAGAAGTATTCGCTGATTCTCGCGAATCCTCCTTTTGCCGGGAGTCTGGACTTTGAATCCACCGCAAAGGATTTACAGCAGATCGTCAAGACCAAAAAGACGGAGCTTCTGTTCATGGCGCTGTTTCTGCGGCTGCTGCAAAGTGGTGGCCGTGCGGCCGTCATTGTCCCAGACGGGGTGCTGTTCGGCTCGAGCAACGCGCACAAGACACTTCGAACGACCCTGGTGGAGAATCAGAAACTGGACGCCGTGATCTCGATGCCGTCAGGCGTGTTCAAACCGTACGCCGGTGTGTCTACGGCGATTCTCCTTTTCACAAAGACGAACTCCGGAGGCACCGATCACGTCTGGTTCTACGACATGCAGTCCGACGGTTTCTCGCTCGACGACAAACGCAGCCCACAACCGGAGAAGAGTGACTTGGCGGATATCCTCACTCGCTGGAGGATCCGCGAGCGGGAGACTGAGCGGAAACGCACCGACAGAAGCTTCCTGGTACCCAAAGCCGAGATCGCCGGAAATGGCTACGACCTCTCCATCAACCGCTACAAGGAAGTGGAGTACGAGGAAGTGCAGCACGATCCACCGGAGGTGATCCTGCAACGCCTCGCGAAGCTGGAGGAAGAGATAGCTGAAGGGCGGCGAGAACTCGAGAGGTTGTTGGGGTGAGCGCTCTTTCCATGCCGTCGGATGACGCCTTCTTTCGCTCGGTCCGTGACATCCTGACCGAGGCGCGCCGCAAGACCGCCGTCAGCATCAACTCCGTCATGGTTGAGGCGTACTGGCGCATAGGCCGGCGGATTGTGGAGCAGGAACAGTCCGGCGCATCGCGTGCCGGGTATGGGCAGGAACTGATCAAGGAGTTGTCCCGGCGGCTGGGTGATGAGTTCGGCAAGGGGTTCTCGGTAGCGAACCTCAAGAACTTCCGGCAGTTCTACCTGACCTTTCCGGACTTTCAGAAAGGCTACACGCTGCGTAGCGAATTGGGCTGGTCCCACTACCGCCTCATCATGCGGGTAGACGATGAAGACGCTCGCAGCTATTACGTGAACGAGGCGGCCGAGCAGGGTTGGACCACCAGGCAGCTTGAACGCAACATCCGCAGCGGGTGGCACCAACGCCTGCTCAAAGCGCCGGAGCAATCGGCCGCTGCTGCGGCGGTACAGCCGGAGGCCATTCTGAAAGACCCTTATGTGCTGGAATTCCTGGGACTGCCCGAAAACAGAAGCACCAAAGAGAGACAGCTGGAAGCGGCCCTCATAGAGAACTTGCAGGAGTTCCTGCTTGAACTCGGCAAGGGCTTTTCGTTTGTTGCGCGGCAGTTTCGCTTAAGTTCAGAAACGGCGCATTTCTACATCGACCTGGTGTTCTACAACTACCTGCTCAAGTGCTTCGTGCTCATAGACCTCAAGATGGAGAAACTCACGCATCAGGATATCGGGCAGATGGACATGTATGTCCGCATGTTTGACGATCTCAAGCGCGGCACCGACGACAACCCCACCCTGGGCATAATTCTCTGCGCAGACAAGGACGAGACCATTGTCCGCTATTCGGTACTCAGTGAAAATGCAAACCTCTTTGCCGCCAAATATCTCAGCGTGCTCCCCTCCGAAGAACAACTCGCCCGCGAGATTGAAGCCCGCCATGTGCTTGATGTACCCGAAGAGGGAGTTGGTGAGGGCTTCACACAATCTATAGATTGAAGTTGACCTGACGCCCACGCTCCTCCTCACCCAACACCAATCACCAATCCAGCCCGCACTCTCCCCAACCTAACTCCACGCGTAACTCCACGCCCGCCGCACGTAACGCCGGTTACGCCGCCAGCGCTTGACGCCACCCAGACCGGCCCTCCCGCGCACGAAATCGCCCCGTACACCCACCAATCCGCCGCCACAGGCCCCATTCCACCCCTCACACCCACTTGGCCCGCATCTTGCATTCTTTCCTGTACACAAACGAACAGGAGTAAGCGAAATGACAATTGTACTTTTCATTGTGGTCTCGGCAGTGCTTGGGTGGATGATCGGCTCAAGCAAAGGCAAGGGCGGCGCAGGCCTGGCGCTGGGTATCTTTCTGGGCCCGCTCGGCGTCCTCATAGCGCTCTTTCTCAAAGCGGACACCCAAAAAGTAGAGGCGACCGCCATTCAGTCAGGCGAGTCCAAGAAGTGCCCATTCTGCAGCGAACTGATCAAGGTCGATGCCGTAGTCTGCCGCTTCTGTGGCCGCGACCTACCGGTACCGGGCACCGCCATGCCGGAGGCTCCTGGTGTGGATCCGGAACAGAGCACCGCCTCACCGGAGGCTCCCACAGTATCTCCGGAAAATGCGGAAATGTAGCTCTTGGAATTACCTTCCTGTTGCGAGCTGTCGCACACCGGCGTACAATGGCGGAAAGTCGGCCAGCAGGGTAGCGCTCGGCCGACATGCAACCGGCACTGCAGCACTTGGTTTGCCAGCCGGAAAACCTATCACAAGGCGGGAGCATTGACGGCAACACAACCAACGCCTCAACATCAGGGCATGCAGCCTTACCGTGTATCATTTACCTTTGGTGGACTCCTCCGTGCAGAGACCGAGACCATAGCAACCCTGTACCAGGAGCTTGGTGACTGGCAGGCGGTGCGGGTCAAGGTGGAGAAAGATGGCGCGCTTGGTAAGACC
The DNA here is from genome assembly GCA_007695055.1 of Spirochaetaceae bacterium. Classification (GTDB taxonomy): domain Bacteria; phylum Spirochaetota; class Spirochaetia; order DSM-27196; family SLAA01; genus SLAA01. The sequence continues at coordinate 2,765 of REEM01000022.1, forward strand.
CGGCGCTCATCCTCCTTCCGGTACTATCGGGAAATCCGGGAGCGACTTTCGGTGGCCTATGCCTGGGAGCGCGCCGCGCTGGCTGGAGGTGTGGGCGCCGCCTCCGCAACAGAGCGGGCTGGCCGTGCAGCCGGAGCCGACGGTGCAGATCTGCCCGTAGACGTAACAGCACTCCACGAGAGTGACCATCCGGCAATTCTGCTGGCGCTGACCGCGCGCTACTATCCTTTGGTGGGTGAGTTTCTGCGGGAGCTGGTGCGGGAGCGCTACATGCATGGGCCGCGCGTGCTGGAAACGCATGTGGTGCGCGCCTTTCTCAGTGACAAGGCGCTGCAGCATCCGGAACTCGCGCGCACCGCAGACAGTACCAAAGACAAGCTGCGCACCGTCCTCATGCGCATTTGCCGGGAGGCCGGTATTGCCCTTGGCCGCCGTGAGCCCTTTGAGTTGGACCGCCCCCGCACAAGCGCTGCACTCATTCACCTTTACTGCACACAGGGACAGCCCGCAGATCCGTACCATCTGCTCCTGAGCGACAAGGAGATATCCGCATGCCGTTAGGAGACCTTAACCACAGCTTTGAGCGCATCTTTCGCATTGTGCGTGACCCCAAGTTTCTCTCCATGCAGGGCCTTGGGAATGAGGAAGCTATCTTCATTCAGCCCTATGACGTTCGCAAGCAGAACGATGTCTACACGCAGATACGGTCGCTGCACCAGCGTCTTCAGAATGACGGAATAGCTACCTCGCTCCTCAGCCTCTACGACATTGCCATGGGACGCTTTGCCGAACGCAATCAACTGCAAAAGCTCTTTGAGCGTGAACAGGAAATAGAGAAGAGCAAGCTGCTCAAGCACATGGAACAGATGTTGGGCCCCGAG
>REEM01000042.1 GCA_007695055.1 Spirochaetaceae bacterium
GCATTACCCGAGCTTCCCAAGCTCGTGACGAGGGTTCGACTCCCTTCGCCCGCTCGCTCCGGTTTTCTCGGGGCAATAAAAAAGCAGCATAAGCCCACAACAGCCACAACATCATTATACTCAACAGAAATAATTTTGTTCATTTCTCTTGGGGTGCTACTTGACAATGGGTTTGTGATTAGGCATATATATACGTTCATCGCGCACAGGTTGTTGTGAATTACGGTAGGAGCTCGGAATGGAAAAAGCATTTGTGGAAAGAATGAAGGCCTCACTCTTGCAGCTCAAGCAAGATATCTTTGATAACCTGAAGTCCGAGAACGAAGAGTTCCAGGAAATTGTTGCGGGCATGGATGGCAAGGATCTGGTTGATATTGCCTCTGATGATATCGACATGAAAACAATTGAGGCTATTGGCGCGCAAGAAATGAAACGCCTACGACTCATTGAGTCGGCGTTGGCACGCATTGAGATGAACCACTACGGGCAATGCATGAAATGTGGGAAGAAGATCCCCATTGAGCGGCTTGAAGCAATTCCTTACGCCCTCATGTGCATTGACTGCAAGACGGCCGAGGAAAGGCGTACCCGCTAAGCCTCGGAGTTAAAGCCTCGGAGCCAACTAAGCCTCGGAGCTCAATAAATCCTCAGGTGTAACATACTCAAGCTTCCCCACTATCTTCCGATACATAGAGTGGAGGATACTGGGGATGTTGAATTCAGGAATTCAGCCGTCACGCTCGACTGTTCCAGTTCAGGAGCTCTTGCGGGCACGCTACGCCGACGGGAGGATCTCTCTACCGGTCAGCGGGAGTGCCGTTTATGCTCGTTTCCGCCATGTGCAGGGTGTTCCAACCGACGGGGAGACTATGGGTTTCTCGCTGTCCCGACTCAGAGTACTAGATACCCTCATTGATCGCCTTGTTCGAATGCAAGGCAACGACGATTTCCAGCGTCACGACGAAGGAATGTCTCCAGAGGCGGTTGACGCACTCATTGACCGCTATAAACAAGAACTCAGCTCAACCCTTACTCGACTCGAAGCCGCAGGCTACACAAACGGGCTTGTTGAGTCCGGCATGTCCGTCAGCCTACTCGTCTAAGCACCCGCACTCCACTCGTCTAGACACCTACACTGCTGTGAATTCCTAAACTGATGAGAAGTCTTAGAAGGTGCGCTGGGCCTCGGCAAGCGTGTTGTTTTGTATTTCTCGCTCAATATTTGAGAAGGGACCGTGTCCAGGGAATAGGCGTGTGTCGGCCGGAAGGGTGTAGAGTCGAGTACGAATACTGTTCAACAGGGCATCTTCATCACCATCAGAAAGGTCGGTCTTGCCAATTCCAGTAAAAATAAGCGTGTCGCCGGAGAACAACGCGGCACGTTGTTCACTATAGATGCAGACGCTGCCCGGGGTATGTCCGGGAGTAGTCATGACGATAAGATCTGAGTCGAGAATGGCTTGACCCTCTTCAAGCTCAAAGTCAATGTCTGGTGGCGCCGCATAGAGCTCTTCAAAAAGAACACCACCCATCTCCCCCAGCGTTTCAAATGCTAACTCGTGAACTCGAGAGGAGCTTTCAGAGAAGTACCGACTGTCCCCCGGATGCACACCCACCGGAATAGTTGTTCCGCGTTCCCGATAGTGTTCTTGTATAGCTCTGGCAGCTCCCATATGATCTAGGTGACCATGTGTAAGCACGATAGCCTGTGGTATCATGTTAAGGGTCTCTAAGCGGCTGCAGATATGCACCGGATCGGCGCCTGGGTCAACAATGATACATTCTTTTTTTCCGGTGGAGACGATATAGGTGTTTGCATACATCGGTCCGACAATGATTCGCTCTACCATAATCCGTGTAAGATAATAATTTATTTGGAGAGAAACAAGTGATCCCGGCCTCATTGCCCCTACTAATCCTTCTTTTTGGCACGCTTTTTTACCTAGTGATCCCAGGCATTGGTGCATTCGCGGTGAGAAAACAATGGCGGGTCTTTCGCAGACGAGTGCTTACTCGCGCCAGCTTTCCCTTACTCAGTTATAAAGGTGTGCGAGAGCAGGAGGGAAGTGGGAAGCAGATCATAGGATCGTATCGGTTCTTTGGTGCATTGGAGGCAATTGAAGACGACAATATTATATGGTTGCGCAACGGTAGTCTGTCTGTGGCGGTTGAGATGCGTGATGTACGGTTGTACATGCTGCCAACTGAAGACTTCGGGGTGACAGTGGACGGAGCTGGGGGGCAACTGCCTGACCGCACGCCCTCGGTTCTGCGATGGCAACGCATGACATCCTTGACCGAAGGTAGCAAGATCTTTGTGGCTGGCACCGTGGTACGTAAGGCAGGCCGGGCGGTCTTTTTAGCAACTCGTAGCGATCCCTTGTTGGTCGTGATGTACGACGGCCCGGATGAGACGGTCGTACGGCGGGCAATATGGTGCGGGCGGCAGCGTAATGAGTATTGGAACCAGCTCACTCCATTATCTTTAGCCGGAGGCATACTCTCGCTTACTGTTCTTGCGTATCTGGCCATACGGCCGCCAGTTCACTCCTTCCCGGCGTTGCTGGCAAGCATTGGTGCGCTCCTACCGGTGCTTCCGCTAGCCCCTCCGGGAGTTGCTCTGTTTTTTGTGTACCGTCATCTCTGGAAAGAGGGGCGATATCGTCGTGCGCGACGGGATCTTGAGATACTGGAGGATGGTGGCTCACTTGATGCTCAGTCCGCCCGCCAAGCTGGGCGTGCGGCTGCGTTGTTTGAGCTCTTCTCGTTGGTCTGCCTTATTACAGGCTTACTCATCAACGTCGTGATAGCTTTGGCCGTTATGAGTTACTTCTTTCCATAGGAATGCCTGTAGGCGGTTTGAGAACTCCGACTAGACATAGTCGGAGCTTTGTTCAGCGCTAACTTAGTCTTTTCGGCGAGCAAAATTGACGGTGACTTTGCGCCCTCTGTACTCACTACCGTTAAGGTGCTCAATTGCAGATTGTGCCTTTTCCGGGTTGACCTCTACAAATGAGTAGTTGTCCAGAATCTTAATCTGGCCGATGTCTGCGGTCTCAATATTCTCAATCTCAGAAAAAAGCTGGATGAGATCTTTGGGATACACTCTACGATTCTTTCCTACGCCAACAAAAACACTTGTGAGACCGCTGTCGCTCGTCTCTGGAGCGTCATCCTGATAGGCTGTGTCCGTCTCTTGCTGTGGACTCGGTGCAGACTCGCGCGCATTTGGTCGTTTCTTGTCTTCATTCCGAGGCTCATCCTTGCGGGTGGCCTCTCTCCGAGATCGCTTGGGCCTGGGGCGGCCGTCACGGTTTTCGTCCTGCAGGAGACCATGCTTAATGATGAAACCGGCAAAATAGCCGCGTCGAAATAAGGGGACGTGCTTCTTAAATAGACGCCGGTACGCATTTAACTCTTGCGGATCTTCTTCTTCCTCAATGCGTCGAAGGATATCCTCAATGTGTTGCTGTAATGCCGCCTCGTCAATGGCTGGCGTGCGTGTGTTGTTGCTCATACCTTTTCTCCCTTGCAATCTTGTCGGCCCACTTCTAAACCCAAAACCATAGGCTCGTAGCAGCGAGAGTTCCACATGAATTCAGGCCGCATAGTGGTGGTCGGAGCGCTGTGAGGAGACTCCGAAACCCCACCTGCTTTTTAACGACCCTCACAACGCCATGGGCTGGGGCCGACATCCTAACAGAAATATACCGTTCAACAGCATGAGATTCATGCGTGGTGCCCCAATTGGGCCACTAAGCCGCGCCCGTGAACCATGTACCTAACCAATATGGAAAGAAGTGGGGGCTAGCCCCTAAGGGTTTCCGCCGCTGCAATCACCGCTTCCTGGGTTCGAACCTAAGGTCTACGGTGAAAACATGGTTGCTACTTGTTCAACGAATATGTATCTCTTTGCCGGGATGTACTGTAGCTTGCGCGATACCCTTTGTCAAGGTTGGTTCATCTTGGTTTACCTTGGGCCGAACTGTGCCGAGCATTGTAAAGAGGGTTTTTATGCCAATGAGAATAGGTAATAGACAGGATTTTCAAAAAATCAGTATTCGTCGAGCTGCCTGCCGACTATTTCTGTTGGCAGTGGCCTTATTGCTCAGCGCTGCCTACCTGCATGCCCAGGAGGCTCATGAGTTTCGGTTCAAGTACACCGAGGGTGAAAGGTACCGCATAGTTTCAACGGTGCAGCAGGATGTCCGGATCAACGGTCTCTACTCGCACACCGCTACCATCCTTAACCGGGCTGCTATAGAGGTGAGTGATGTCAGAGAGAACGACGCCCATATCTCGGCGATGTATCACACCTCGGAAGAGAGCACCGGCCACGGTCAGGTGTACCGCTGGGGCGAGGAGTACCCCACCGAGTTCCGCAGAGACGCAGTTGGGCGGTTTGACATTGCCCCGGAGTATTTTATGCCGGTGGTTCGCGATGTACCCATATTCCCTGAAGAAGCAATTCGCCCCGGGCATACCTGGACACACACCGGAAGTGAGGTGCATGACTTCCGGCGTAACTTTGGGCTGCAGGAGGCCTTTCATTTTCCCATTGATGTCGTGTACGAGTACCTTGGTATTGAGAAGCTTGACGACAAGGAGCTTCACCAGTTTTCTATCCGGTACAACGTCTTTCACCAGGCTCCACGTCAAGCGAATATCCGCAACGCCTATCCAATGCTCATAACCGGGTTCTCTGACCAAATTCTCTACTGGGACGATGTACGCGGGCGGCCACACTACTACGAAGAAACCTACGCCTTCATTGTCCATTTGACAGACGGTACCGTCGCGCAGTTCAGCGGGGAGGCGGACGGCAGAGTAATAGAGACTGAGACACTGGATCGCCAAGCTGCAGTTGATGATATTCGGAACCTCTTAGAGGAGCTCAACATAGACGAGTCAAATGTGCAGGAGGATGAGCGCGGTGTAACCATTACCCTGGAAAATGTTCAGTTTGCCGCTGACTCTGCAGTACTACGCGACTCTGAGCGAGCCAAACTGGACCGACTTGCCGAAATACTGCGCCGCTATGGCGAGTACGATATCCTGGTGACCGGGCACACCGCCCTTGCTGGCACCGAGGCTGGTCGCCTGCAGCTGTCGCGCGAACGCGCCGACTCGGTTGCCGAGTACCTGTTAGAGTTAGGGGTGCGTGAACTCGACCAGATTCTTACTCGCGGCTTTGGTGCCGACCGACCGGTTGCCGACAACGCGACCGAGGCGGGTCGACGACGCAACCGTCGGGTTGAGCTCACCATTCTGGAGAATTAGGGTGCCGCGGACGTGAGTCGCGGTGGCCACCGGAATACAATCAGGGGCTATAGCGGAGCACAAAGAGCTCCGGGAAAACGCCAGCAGTCTCAATAAGGGTCGAACCGCATAGTTCAAAGTCGCTTCTTGCTTGAATTGACTCTAGAAAGTGATAGCGGCGTTTACCGACGAGCATTGCCACTACGGCCTGAGCCTTGAGCACAACCGAAAACTCCTGAAGAAGATCACGGTAGAAAGCGCCGAACTCAGTGTTCTTTCCCATCCGAACGCCAAAGGGTGGGTTCGTGACAATGCAGTCAACCGAGTTGGCTTCAACTCGGCGTGAGAGTAAGCGTGCGTCGGCGCGCTCAACTGTCGTACGGTCGCTCAGTCCGGCCGCCTCTATGTTGGTGAGTGCCCCCGCCGCCGTTGTTGGGTCAATTTCCAGTCCGTGTAACCGGGCGTTTTGCAGATGGGCCCCTGCCTCAATCAGAATGGTTCCGGATCCCACAAAGGGGTCGAGCACAGAAAGATCTGCCAAGGAGTCCTGCAACAATCCAGCCTTTCGTAGCATAGCGTAGGCCACAACCGGGTTGAGCGTAATGCGCGGTTGGAATACGCGAGCCTGCCGGTGGGCCGGGGCCGCGGGGCCGTGATCTACGCCCACCAGGCAGTGACGCTCAAGGACATCTACCCGCAGCTCGAGCCCGGGCTCGTCGAGCTTCACCGGTTTATCATAGCGCTTCACCAGCATGGCCCCTACCGCGCGTTGCACGAGTTCACTGCGGAACTCCTGCTTGCCGGTGCGCTCGGTGGTTACGCGAAAGCTCTCGGCGTCGGAGAGCCCCGGTACCTCGAGCTCCGACAGCCTTTCGGCAATACGGGCAGGGGTCTCGGAGTCACGCCCCACTGTAAAGTGTTCCAAATGGCTCATAACGCTGTGGACAGAGGCCAAAGCCTTGAGGCCTTCTATCAGCTCCTCCGCGGATTGCGGCTCGCTCGGAAGAGCTGTGTCGAGCTTGTACTCAAGCAGCACCTGAGCCTGTAAGCCTCCGGGCCGCGCCGTGATGCGCGCGCTTGGGAGGCGTTCCAGCGCCTCCGCGGCCACCACCTCCTCAAGGCCTGGGTTGGTTGTGAGCCGCATCACCTGGGTCTGTGTATGCGCAGCGTCACCGCTGCGGCTCGCTCGCTGAGCAGTGTGCGGCATATCAATGAACGGTACCTTTCCGGGAGCTGCCGGGGTCGTCGGTTCAAGCTCAACCACTGCCTCAAAATGCGGTGTCTGAGGAAACATGTCAAACAGCGCAACCCTTGTCACGCGATAGTTGCGAAACTGTGGCAGTTCCTCAGCAAGCGCCTCCGGGTTACAAGACACATATACAATCTTGCGTGGCACCATCTCGGTGAGTCGGCGGATAGCGGCCGGATGCATTCCGGAGCGTGGTGGGTCGCTCACCACAAATAGCGGCCGCAGGTACTCAAGTCGGTCCGCCTCGGCGGCATCGTCAACCACCGCTCGAGACTCCACAAAGCCGCCCGCATCAAGATTCCGCCGGGCTGACTCTATTGACCCAGCGTAGTTCTCCATCACCGTCACCCGCGAAAAGAGCGGGGCTAAGGACACCCCAAAGGAGCCAACTCCGCCATACAGGTCTAAGAGCTCGGCCTCGGTGCGGAGCACCTCAGCGTCCTGAGCCAGCAGATCCCGCACATAAGCCACCATCAACTCGGATACCTTGTGGTTGACCTGGAAAAATCCCTGACTGTGGTACTCAAGCGAGTTGCCAAGGAAGCTCTCGGTCAGAGTGGCCTGCCCCCGAAGCACCACATAGTCCTCAGTTGTGCTCATGTCGGTTGTGGCAGATACGTAGCCCATGAGCACATGGTCGGCCGAGCACTGCGCCGCGAAATCTCGCAGAAGTCTTTCCACGGCCTCCCTACCGGATGAGTCCGGGTTGAGAATGAATGTCAGGCTGCAGCTTGTGCGGGTAACTCGAATCACGGCGTAGCGCAATGTTCCGCTATGGTGCCGGACATCAAAAGCGTCCGGCCTTGGAAAGGCTGATCGTAGCTCGGAAATGACCTCGTTAATGCGGGGTTCTGCTATGAGACAATGAGTTATGTCTACGATCTTGTCCCAGCTTCCGCGGCGACGGAATCCAAGACCTCCCGGGTGGAACACCATATCGACTCGGTTGCGATAGGCGTACTCCTCGGACGCGAACATCTGAATGTCCTCGACGCGCAGCAGACGAGAAAGAGTCTGCTTTTTGGTCTCAAGCTGGTCGATGTAGGAATGATCCTGGAGACGGCAGCCGCCGCACTCGCCAAAAAAGGGGCAGGGAGCCTGCACCGGCGTTTTTGCTTCTGCTTGTGCGAATGGGCTCATTCCGGCTCTCCGAGTATGGGTTCCAGTTCATGAAGCTGAAGCTCCGGAAACACCTCTTTGAGCAGATCCAGGAGCAGCGGATCCTTGGTGAAAAACAGATACTGATATGGGTGTTCGTCTTGTTTCTGTGCAAGCAGGAGCAGAGCATTGCGTGTGCGCTCAGGATCAAAGGCGGTAAACGGCTCATCAAGGACAAAGACGGCTGCCTCCGGACGGCTGCGCACCGCCAAGGCAAGGCGAGCGGCCAGCATAAATGCGTCGCGTGTGCCTTCTGAAAGCTGTTCAGGCAGCCGTGCGGCGCCGCTCCTGTCCGGCACTGTCGCGCGCTCAAGTCCAAACTCCTGAAGCTGCAGCGCATCGCGTGGCCCAACAATATGGTGGTAGTCGGCGGAAATCCCGGCGGCTAACTCAAGAAGCAGGTTGCCGGTGTCCTCGGCTATTCCAAAGAAAATTTCAGCAGCCTTAGCGGCACCCTTGCGACGCAACTCGGCAGCCTGGAGAACGCTATCAAGCCCTGCTATCTCCTTCTCCAGTCGGAGAACTTCCCGGGGGAGCCGAGTAAGTCGGTCGCTGAGTTTCCCGTGTTCACGTTCGCTGCGCCCCATGAGAAGCTCACGCTCCTGCTCGAGCTCATCAAGGCGTTTGCGATTCCCGTCATGAAGATTGCGCTTAATCCGCTGCTCATCTTGGGTGAGGCGTTCGCGTTTTAGCTGCTCGTCTATGTGCCGTATCTCCCGCGCACAGTAACTCTCAAGTCGTGGTATGTCTTGAATGGAGTGCTTTTTTGCCGCCTCCTCAAGTTTAGTCTTCAGTAGGCTCAGGCTCTCGACTCCAGCACGGTAACGCTCACGCAAGCGGGAATACTCCGCACTATCTCGGACACCAAGCGTGCTGAGAAGAGTGTTCCTATCAGCCTCGGCGCCGATCATGCGCTCGTTCATCTGTTGGTACTCAGCCTCGGCTGCGCTGAGAGCTGCCTTGGTGTTCCGCAGGTTCTGTTCGGCCTCCTGAGCCGCTTCCTCGGCCTGAGCTGCCTGCGCTTCAATGGCGTGAAGCCGATCTCGCAGTGCCTCGTACTCTGTGTGTTCACCGGCCTGGAGGAGTTCCTGGGGGAGGGCCTTGCGAATCTCGGCTGCAGCATTATCTAGTTCACTTCTGTCCTCAATGCTTACATAGGTACGAGCCTTGAGAAAGAGGAGTGCGAGTGCGGCCACACCCGAGACTGCCGCCATGCCCCAACCCAAAGCAGCAGGCACCTGCAGTGCATCGGTCGGGATCCCCGGGACTCGACCAAGAAGGCCAAGCGCACCTGCAAGCAGTCCTGCAAACAGGAAAGAGCCAGCAGCAATGAGCCATGAACTGCTCCAGCGCCGCTCATGCCGAGTGCGGATACGCGGGTTCCGCGTGTCCAGTGTCTGCCGTAGCTCGGCCGCCGTTTGGCGATGGGGAAGGAGATCCTCGCTCTGTTTGTGGCGTTTGTCTAAGAGTTGCTCGGCATCTATGCATTGCTGCTGCAGGAGCTTGCGACGCGCCTCAACGGCCGAGAGTTCATTACGTGCCTTGAGAATGCGTGCCTCTGTAGCTTGTAGCTGTGGCTCTGCATCCTCTGCAAGGTGGGTCAAAGACTCAAGATCGCGTTCCAAGCGTGCCTTCTCTTGAATGGCATGGTCAAGTTCCTCAAGCTCATCTCGGCGCCGGTACGACTCCTGTGCTTCCAGCAAGAGTTCAAGGTCAGATATCTCCTGCATGAGACGGCCTCGCGTGTCGTCCAGTACGGCGAGTCTTTCCCGATCCTTCAGCAGTTGTGTTTGTTCAGTGAGCGCATCTCGGTGCTGTGCCTTGAGTTGTTCAAGTTCCAGGAGCTTTGCTTCGCGCTGTTCCATGTCCCGTTGGTAACTCTTCATATGGGACTTGTTGCGCCGGGTGGAGGCTTCTCCCTCAAGATCCTCCGCAATGAGCCGTGGATCTATGCCGCCCGCGAAGAGTGAGGACTTGACCGCATCAAGCCACTCGGTTGTGCCGTCAAAGCTGAGATAGAGCTTGCCGGAGTCCACAAAAAATAAGTTCTCAAGCGTTTCGGCATCAAACTCGCCAAAGGGCTTCTCGGGGCTTACGGTTGCCCGTCGTTGTGCTCCATACCGAGTGTGAATGCGGCGACCCAGCTCCTTGCGCTTGTCCAGGCTGCAGAGTGCATCCAACAGCGCGTGTTGCAGCGTCGTTTTGCCGCTTTCGTTAGGCCCGTAGAACACCGTCACCTTGGCGGTTGTAAACTCGTCGCGTTCGAAGCGGCCGAAGTTCTGTAGCGATATCTTTTCTATCATGAGCGTGCCTCTATGCGGCTCTTGAGTTTGCGTAGCCCAAGTTCACGAGCCTTCACAAGCACCTCGCGTTCCTGCTCGGTCTCGGCCTGTTCATAGCGGAGTTTCCAGGCCTCAAGAAATCCGCGGGCAAGCGGGTGGCTGGCGGCCCCGCTCAGAACAAAGACATCGTCAGTATTGAGAGCCAGCTCACGGACTTCACGCCCAAGGGTATTTCTCAGGTCGCGAGCTATACGTTCCAAAGCGGCGTCGTCCGGCACCAGGCCGGTGAGCACCAACTCAAGCAGATCTGCCGCTTCTACCAACATGTCTTTTCCGTGGAGTTCGGGAAGACTGCCGTCGGCATTGAGCGTGACGACGACGCGCCGGTACTGTCCAGACGCTCGTAGTTCAACACGTTCTATATCATAGTTCCCTGGTCGATTCGTACGCACATGGTAAAAACCACGAGGCCCTTCCTCACCACGACGCCAGACCCGTGCTGAGCCGGGGTAGGCATACACACAAGGGGAGCCCTGGCTGAGAAAGGGCTTATGTATGTGCCCGGCGGCAATGTATGAGACCCCAAGCTTCTCGTATGCAAGCGGGTCCAGGGCGGCGTCATCTGCCTCAGCTTGTTCTGGGCCTGCCAGGCCAAGACCTGTGAGCGTACCGTGCACAAGTGCGACTCGGTTCACACCGTCTGCGGGTGGAGGAAGATCCTCGGGTGAGGGTGGCGAGGCCCCGAAAGGGACGGCTAACACCTCCAGATCAGCACCATGGAGTAGTTGGAAATGGTGCAGAGGAAACTCACCAATGCCAAAATCCAGTACATCGAGCTTGCGTGATCCCATGCGGAGGATGTCATGGTTGCCAGGGATGGCAAGCACCCGGGTCTCCGCGGGCAACGACGCAATATGCTCTCGGAACGGTACTCGGAGAGCCTCGGCATCGGCAAACTCGTCAAAAATGTCACCAGCAATAAGTACCAGCTCAGGTCGGTGCTCAATAACGTAACTGCAGAACTCGGTGAGTACGCAAAATGAGTAGTCCTGACTTGAACGGCTGAGATGGAGATCCGCGATGTGAAGAAAACTTGGCATCAAAGCTCCGAATGTCCCCTGCTGCGGGGAAGATACCCCTGACTATAACCGCGCAGAAGCCTTGCCTCAAGCGGTCTGAGAAAATACCGGTTACCCTTGAATTCATAAGGCTGAGGCCTTAGACTCTATCTGAGGAGGTGCTATGGATATTGCACAAGCTTCAATGGACCTCAAACAGGCCGAAGTTCAGCAGCAAGCTGGAATGTCGGTAATGCGTATGGCAATGGACAATTCTCAGGTGCAAGGCGACGCGGTTAACCGTTTGGCCCAGGGCGCTGAGGTTGCACAACAAGCGGCACCGGCTATTCAAGACCCAGCACTTGGAACCATGGTAGATGTATCCGCATAAGCGGGTACTCGAGCAACTGTTTGAGTAATTTCGCTATGTGGGGCCGAGTGGCCCTGCATAGCGTTTTTTTGGTGCGCCCGGCAGGGCGCACGCCGTGCATTCGGGTTCGCGAGCGCCACACCCGGCGGTGAGCGCCCTCTGCCACTCCGGTCTTCTAAAACTCGCCGCCAGCCTTTACCGTGGCCACTACTTCATCAAAACCTGCGGCTACCTCAGCTTCCGGCTCGCCGACGACAGAGTTAACTGCCATGATCGTGACTGCGTTCGCTATGAAGCCGGGAACAATCTCGTACATGTAGGCGCCAAGTCCAATGCGCTCCCACACAACCAGTACCACCGTACCAACTACCATTCCCGCAAGTGCAGCCTTCCAGCCAGTCTTACGTGAAAAAAGTGCAAAGATCACAACCGGGCCAAAGGCAGCGCCAAAACCGCCCCATGCGTAGGAGACAAGCCCGAGTACCGTGTTGTTGGGGTTCAAAGCAAGCAAGAGTGCAATTACCGAGATAATCACAACACAGGCGCGCCCGATGATCACAAGTTGTTTTTCTCCTGCTTCTCGCTGAAGAACTTTCTTGTAGAAATCCTCGGTGAGAGCGGAGGAGGAAACGAGAAGCTGCGAGTCAATGGTGGACATGATTGCAGACAGGATTGCGGCCAGGAGTATACCCCCCACCCAAGGATTAAAGAGCTCGCTGATCATGAGAATGAAAACCGTCTCCTCAGCCCCGCCTTCCAGACCGGTGAACATTCCTACACCAACAAGACCCACAATAACAGCAAAGCTCAACGACACAAAAACCCAAACAATAGCTACAAGGCGGGCTCGTGGAAGCTGGCGAATGGAGTTGATACTCATGAACCGGGCGAGGATATGAGGCTGTCCAAAGTAACCCAAACCCCATGCCATAGTAGAGATGACCGCAATGAAGCCACCAGCCCCAAACAGTGAGGTAGACACGCCAGCTGCGCTGAGCGCCTGTGACAGCTCACCAACGCCCCCAACGCTATTGATACCAATGATTGGCACCACCACAATTGCTACGACCATAAGGGCGCCCTGGAAAAGGTCGGTCCAGCAGACAGCGAGGAAACCGCCAAGGAAGGTATACACCACAATTGCGGCAGTCCCGATAATTGCGGCACTGTGGTAGTCCAAACCGAACATGGACTCAAAGAGACGCCCGGCGGCCACAATACCAGATGACGCATAAATGGTGAAGAATATGAGAATAATAATGCCGGAGATTATGCGCAGCGCTCCGGTAGGATCTTGGAAGCGATCCTCAAAAAAAGATGAAAGCGTAATTGCATTTGAGCGTTCGGTGTAAATTCGCAGGCGTGCCGAGATCAGCTTCCAGTTGACCACGGTGCCTATGAAGAGCCCAATGGCAATCCAGCTTTCCGGCATTCCGCCCAGGTACATTGCACCGGGGAGCCCCATGAGCAGCCAGCCGCTCATATCGCTCGCCTGTGCTGAGAGTGCGGTTACCCATGGCCCCATTGCACGACCACCAAGGAGATAGTCCTCCACGCTTTTGGTGCGGGTGTAAAAGTAACTTCCTACTATCATGAGAAGAATGAAGTACACAATAAAAGTAACAACTGCTGGAAGACCAATCATTTCAGCTCCTTGTGATGGCATGCATGCATATTTTTCAGGACAGTATATTCATGCGTTTCGAACAGGACAAGACGTTGTAGGCCAAGGTATACCAAGGTCACGGTATCACACTTGCAGTTTTGAAATGAAAGCGGTACCCTAGGGGGACACCTTAGCTAGTGGAATTGAGAAATCCGAGAATCTTGGAAACGGGTATCTCGGAGTAGACCGCCCGTTCCTTGAACTCGTAGGGAAATACCTCACGCGCGGCCGCTATTCCGGCCTGCTCAGGAGAGTCGCCGGCCGCGACAGCTGCTTTGTAGACCTCAAGCCAACGAGATGTTTTGTGGGTGCTTGGGACATGAACAAGTGAGTATTTTTTCTTGAGGTGGAGCCGAGCTTCATCTTTCATACCTGGGAATGGTATACCATGCGATGGCGGTCGCTCAACTGGAAAGGGTAGGGGTTTCGAGATATGTCTATGTATAAGAAAGAGGGAGGAAATGTGAGAAGGCTTAGTTTACTTTTGGTTGCCGCTTTTGCTGGCATCCTGGTTTTCGGTGCGGTCGGAGGACTGCAATCTGCATGGGCATACAACCCACCGGCGGGTGCTGAGGAGTTACCCTCGGCGTTTTCCCCTTCCTTTATTGGCGGTGACTCAAAAATTACCTCCTTTCGTGCCATACATAACTACGCGGTAAATCCAGCCCTTTCAGGCTATGCCGACCGTCCCATTCTTGGAGCTGGCTATATTGCCCTCCCTGGTGAGTGGGGGGTAGGACATGTTGGGAGTCTGGGTCTTACGGTACCCACGACCATTGGGAATTTTTCCGGTCTGGTGCATGGCGGCTGGACGCCGGATACCGATCTTAACTGGGGTCGATTCGGGAGAGCTCGCTTAGTGTTTGCTCGCGACCTGTTGCCCAACCTATTGGTGGGTGTAGCCACCAACTACATGGCGGGTGATGCGCCCGACGGCCGATTTCATTTTGGCTTTGGTGGTGACTTTGGCATGTTGCACCGCCTGGGGGACATTGGGCCATTGGGCGATGTCCGTTGGGGAGCGGTTTTCCGCGGAGTTGGCTATCCATACCAACCGCATCGGCGTGACGCCGACGGTGACCGGCTCTCACCCCTCCCTGCACCCTTTACGCCTGCCGCTGGCATCTCCTTTGATGTTTATGAGAACGACAGGATCTCACTGCGCCTCTCAAACGATATAAGTGCACCAAGCTTTCAGAACTTTCGCTATGAGTTTGGGGCCGACCTTGGAATTAATGACTACCTCCACGTGACCACCGGGTTCACGCTTGACGCCTGGCAAATTGGCCGGGCCGACTCGGACGAGCGTCGCAGCTTCATTCCAAGCATTGGGGTAAACCTGAATCTGACTCGAATGCGTGATCCGGAAGACAGCTCCGACATTTTTGAGGATGGGTTGAAGTTCCAGGCCTCGGTTGCCCCTCTGGTGGGCGGGGTCTGGGCAACAGCGCTTGGAGTGGAGTACCCCATTGGCCGACGAGACCTCAGCCCGCCGGAGATCACTCTCGGCGAGCCTGAGTACACCTACATCTCTCCCAACGACTCCGGCGTGCAGGACTATCTCATTTTCCCACTGGCCATTCGTGACGACGGCTTTGTGCGTGGCTATAGGGTCATCATTCGTGACGCAGACGGCGAGCCGGTTCAGGAGATCCTGAACCTTGACGAACGTCCGGAACTTGCTGGGGTCGGCGATGTGTTTCGAGAACTCGTGGCCGAACGCCGTGATATTCCAGTGCCTGATCAGATTCGTTGGTCTGGCCGTACTGCCGAGGGAGGTATCGCCCCCGATGGCGAGTACACCTATGAGGTGGAGGCCTGGGACGACCAAGATAACCGAGCTATCAGCCCACGTCGCAGATTTGTAATTGACACCGTAGCCCCAGACCTTCAGGTACAGGGCCCAAGCGGGACCGACCTCGTCTTTAATCCAGCGGTACCTGACGGTGCAAAGCCGGATCTGCCCATTGAGCAGACTGGATCTGCCGAGGTTTCAATTCGAGCAGAGTTTAGCGACATTGATGGAAATGTTGTACGGAGCTTGGACTGGGATGGTCGCGAACCGGACGACTTTGTCTGGGATGGGCGGAACGATTCCGGTGAGCTCGTTCCTGACGGTGTGTATAGTTACCGTATTGTGAGCACCGACCGTGCGGCGAATCGCGCTCAAGGCTCGGTTGTGAATATAATCGTAAATACGCTTGATACCTCGGTGTTTATCACCGCAAGTGAATACGCCTTCTCACCGGACGGTGACGGTAGGCTAGATACCATTGAGCTGCGACCGCTTCTGCCTATCGTTGAAGGACTCTTGGAATGGGAAGTCCGAATAACGAATGAGCAAGATCAAGTGCTAAGAACCTGGACTGGTTCGGGAGAGGAGCATCCCGAGGACATTGTATGGGATGGAAGCGACGCCGAGGGAGAGGTGCGTGATGGCAGGTATCGTGCACACCTGCGGGCCGTCTACGCCAACGGGAATGAGCCGGAGGCACGGACATCGAGCTTTGTACTGGATATATCCGAGCCGGAAGTCACCGTAGCACTGGATCCCACTCCGTTCTCGCCCGATGGTGACGGTGTGGATGATGAAGTCTTCATTGAGATTGATGTAGAAAACCTTACGGCAATTGAGGATTGGCGGCTTGAAATCATAGATCCTCGGGGCGATACCTTCCGCGTATTTGCCGGGGCCTCACATCCGCCCTCAACCCTCATCTGGGACGGAATTTCTGATCGGGGTATGTTGGTTCAGTCGGCCGAAGACTATCCTTTTGAGCTGCGCGTGACCGACGAGGTTGGGAACACCGCAGTTACCGAAGGTACCATTCCAGTAGATATTCTGGTGGTAAGGGACGGTGAGCGACTCAAGATCATGATACAGAACATAACCTTTGCTCCGAATGTGCCTCAGTTGGCAGCCGGTGATGCACCAGGCGCTGCTCGTAATCCGGTGGTGTTGGATCGTATAGCCGTGATCCTTAACCGCTACGAAAACACCAACGTTCTCATTGAGGGCCATGCGGTGAGAATACACTGGGACAACGAGGCGCGTGGCCGCCTTGAAGAGGAACAGGAACTGCAGCCCTTATCACTTGCGAGGGCACAGACAGTACGCGATGAGCTGGTGGCTCGTGGTGTACGCGCGGATCGACTATCGGTAGCTGGACGAGGTGGGACAGAGCCAATTGTTCCGCACAGTGACCTGGAGAACAGGTGGCAGAACCGTAGGGTTGAGTTTATCCTGCTTGACAGGCGGAGGTAAGACCTAAAATGGGCTGCGTGGCAGGGCTTCTCGAGCCCTGCGCTCAGCCTCTCTGCGTGCAGCTTCCTCAGCCTCCCTGCGCTGTTGTTCGGCAGCGGCCTCAGCCTCTCGGCGGCGCCGCTCGGCATCGGCCTCAATACGCGCCTGCTCCTCGGCGGCGCGTTGCTCTGCTTCTGCGCGCGCTGCATCTGCCTCGGCTCGCGCACGTTCCTCGGCCTCGCGGCGTGCCTGGTCAAGCTCTGCCTGGTATGCCGAAAGCTGCTGCTCAACTCGCGCGCGCTGCTGCTCCGCCTCCTGTTTATACTGCATGACCTCATCATAGTAGCTACCAATCTGATCCTGCAGGGCCTCAAGCTCACCTAAATAGGGCTCAAAAGCGGCTAGTTCGGCCTGTATGCGAGACTCAAGCTCCGAGCGGAGTTGTTGTTCGTACTCTGCCAATTGCTCCTCGGCCAGACCACGAGCGCGTTCTCGTAACAGGGCTTCCAGGTCACTGCGTACGTTGAGTGAAGGAGCCTGACTGGGATGAAAGGCAAACTCTGCCTGAATCTGCGCGGCTCCCGCTTCCTCAAGAACATCAACCAGTAGACGGCCCAGGGCTCCAGCTCCAGCCGCGGCAGTCACCTCTATGTTTTCCAGTCCCAGAGTGAGTGCTCCGCGAGTCCAGTTATCGCTCTCGACGCGGAGGCCCAACTCCCAGTTAGACAACGCAGAAAACCGCTGCAGTCCCATAGCTGCCGGGAGCGTGGGTGCTGTGTACGGATAGCCCCTGGCGTCAATCTCAAGTGAGACCGGCGTTTCAGCCCTGCTTCTGAGGTCAAGTTCCGTTCCGAAGGCCAACTCGCGACTCTCAGCGCTCGATGCAAAGCTCAGGCGTGTGGGTTCATCTACTAAGTTCGGATTGCTTGATACCGCGCGCAGGGAGCCTTCATATCTCTCTTCACCGGCGGTGCCGGGATCACGGAGGCCGGAGAGTTCGGCCAGCTGTAAGAGGTAACGCGGGAATTCCGCACTTGGGTAGGAGACTATGCGCCCTTGTCGGCGCGAACCCGCGGCGGTAGAGCGTGAGGCTGCAAGCTCCTGCAGGCGCTCCAATTGAGACCTGCCATCCTCAATGCGTACTCGTAGCTCAAGAAGCTGCTCAATCAGTTCGGGTCCAAGTAAGGCTACCGCAAGGCCCGCACCAGCCTCGGCGGGAGAGGGTAGCAGCGATGTCAGGTACTCCATGTCGGCATTGATAGTTGCGGACAGCGCCGAGACGTCGGTCCATAGACGATCACCCTCGGCGACGATCTGGGTACGCAGTGATGAAAGCTCCTCTGCCACCGACTCTATGCGCTCCACTCCTGAAATTACCTCGTTGTAGGTCTCCCGAGCCTGGCCCACCGTGCGAATAGTGCTTGGATCTAGTGCAATGAGCGACTCCGAAAGCGCCTGGAGTTCACGCATGCTTCCTTGATACTCGTTAACCTGTGACTCCCAGTAGGCTATCCTTTCCTCAAACTCTGTTACTCCGGCCTGTATCGCTGCGACGGTCTGCAGTGATTGGAAATGAGCCTCTACAAAAGCAGCTACATCAAAATCTGCCAAGCCAAGTGATTCCAGACTGGGAAGCTCTGGAACTAAACTGCCTGCTCCTCCGTCGGCTGTATCTGTCACCGGGCGTTGCCGGTCGAGGGGGAGTTCAGCCGAGGTGCTGCGCTCGGTTCCAAAGCGAATTTCCGAGATTCTAAACTCCTCAACCACTATTCGGCGCCGAAGAAGTTCACGCAACGAGAGTTCCAGGCGTGACGAGCCAAGTTCAAAGAGGTTCTGCATGGGCTTACGCTGGTCGCCAACACGCAATAGGTCAAACTCGAGCGC
>REEM01000035.1 GCA_007695055.1 Spirochaetaceae bacterium
AGTGTACCACTAGTGGTACACTGCTCCTAAGTAGAGGAAGACATGCCGACTAAGAATCGTAGAATCAACATGGTGGTTGATGACTCACTGTTTCAGGCCATTGAGGAGCTTGCTTCAAGGCGCGGGAGTTCGTTGTCCACCGTAGCCAGGGACTTGGTTGCGGATGCTCTTGAGATGCAGGAAGATATTGGGTGGCAGCAGATTGCCGCGGAACGGGAGTCAAGCTACGAGCCTGAGTCGGCAGACTCTCACACTGATGTGTGGGGGGCCGATGTACGGGAGGTTGAGTGAGCTACGAGCTCCGTTACCATCCGCAGGTTAAACGGAGCGATCTTCCGAAACTAGACCGCGCGGCCAAAGAGCGAATTCGAACTGCAATTGAAACGCGACTTGCAGAGAAGCCGGAGCGCTACTCGGAGCCTCTAAGAAAGACACTGCAACCCTACCGAAAGCTGCGAGTCGGTGAGTACTGGGTAATCTTCCGAGTTAACGACAACACCGTCTTTATCCTTGCAGTGCTCCACCGCAAAGAGGCATATCAGCGCGCCCGGCGACGCATCAGTTAGCCTAGGTTTCCACGGCGGCGGAACCGTTCCACGGGTATTCCGAACACGCGCGACAGAGCAATTGCGGTGTCAGCCGATATGGTGAGCCGGCCCCTCTCCATGTCGGAGATCTTCTGTCGGCTTAGGCCCCCGAGCTCCTCACCGAGCTTTGCCTGAGACCACTGGCGATTCTCGCGGTAGATCCGCATGACATCACCCGGGGTGGTCAAGGCCGCAATCTCACGATGCTCTGCAGTCTCAAACCAGTTGATGAGCTCATCATCTTCATTATCTATGAATTCTATCTCTTCGGACTTGAAGACGGCTCTTACGGCGTCCATCAATTCCGCCGGGATATGCTCTCCGGTGATATCTACCCTAATACGGGGCGTTTTCACGTGAACCTGCATAATACACCTCTATTCGTATCTCACCCTGATGATGGCGCCAACACGCTACCCATTTGTAGCTCAGATGGCAATGATACTCGGCCTGCGAAAGCTTCGAGTAGTTTGGCCACTCCACCTGAACCGGACCCTTGGCACGAAGATCCATAGCCAATTGATCAAAGCGCATTCGTTCCAGGGTAGGCATCTTTCGAATGTTCTTTAGCGCCTTTTTGCTAACCCTTACTTCGTAGCTCACTTCACTATTGTACCCATATTTGGGTACATATTCAATGCGAAAATGATGCTTATTCTTGCAGAGGTGTAACACTGAGTAGTCTTCCGAGTTAACGCCAACAGCGGGTTGCCGCACCGCATTGCATACCTGGGGCATGATCTGCCTCAGCTGGGACCCCGAATTCCCGCAGAGACGCTGCGGCGGTTCTCGACGATGTTGGCTCATGCGCAGGGATCCCTGCTCAACGCTGCCGAGTTCGCCCGCAGCCTGGGCGTGGACGGCAAGACCGTCGCCCGCTAGATCGAGCTCCTGGTGTCAAGGCGTCAAGGATATCCGCCAACACAGGATCTATGGCGCAAGTACAAACTTTCGTGAAGCCTGTTCTGATTAGTATAGACTCGTCGGACCCATTCGAGTCGGAGTGGCAGGCGCCCGGTCCCAAAGCACTTCCTTTAATTCTTGACATTAGCCACCGCCCTGACTAAGCTTAGTCAGGATGAAACAAGTAAACATGCTTGACCCAAAAACACATTTGTCTCGGCTCATCTCAGAGATTGAGGAGCACCGGGAGGATGAGATCATCATTGCACGCAACGGCCATCCAGTAGCACGTCTGCAGGCCGTTGGCGCCGCGGAGCCGGACTCTGCCTTGCGGCGAGTTGGTGCGGCTCGTGGGGCCTTTGTAGTACCTCATGATATAGACACTCCCTATGGGGAACTCAACGCCCTGTTTTCTGGCAGCCCGTCCGATATCGAATGAGAGTGCTACTAGACACACACATAGCCTTATGGGCGGTCACCGACGCTCCCCACCTTCCGTCCTCGGCGCGGGAGCTCATTGTTGATCCTTCCAACGAGATATGGGTGAGCGCCGCCTCGGTATGGGAAATAGCTATCAAACACGCTCTGGACCGGAAGACCATGCCGATATCGGGGAAAGAAGCCGTGCACTGGTTCAGCGTCTCTGGGTATCGGGAGCTGAGCATTGCGTCCCGACACACCGCCGCTGTGGAGGAACTCCCGAACATCCATACCGACCCTTTTGACAGACTGCTGGTGGCGCAGGCACACACCGAGCCGCTACGGCTGCTCACCCATGACAAGGTAGTAGCACAGTACTCTGAGTTGGTGATTTTGGTGTAACTCTGGCCGCCTTGCAGAGAGCGGGCCGCAACAAGCACATTCCAGCTATTCATATGGTGTACTGTATGGTATTTTGTATGTATGAAAAGCAAGGTTACCTACCAGATTGACGAGCAGATTCTTGCATCGGTCCGCCATGCTGTTGAGGAGGGGGCTGCGCGCAGCATGAGCGAGTTTGTCCAGGAAGCTCTCAAAGAACGGCTGAGCCAGCTGCGGCGAGACGAAATTCGCCGTCGTATAGAGTCTGCCGCCGCGGACCCGCTCTTCATGGAAGATGTTCGAGAGACGACACAGGCCTACGAACCGGCTGATGCTGAAGGGCTCGAGGACTAAATGGAGCCGTTACAGTGGAGCATTGTGTACGTGTATCTCGACCCGTCAGTCGGCCGCGAGCAGGGAGGGAATCGACCAGCGCTGATTGTGAGCGACGAGGCTTTCAACCAGCACATGGAGGTGGTGACTATACTCCCCATTACCTCACGCAAGAAAGGCCGCGTGGTGTATCCAAACGAGGTGCTTCTCACAGCCGAGGAGTCGGGCCTCGAGTCTGAGTCCATAGTTCTGGCGCACCAGATTCGTACCATTTCCCGTAAGCGCATCAAGCGCCACGTCACCCGACTTGGCTCTGGCGAGGTGCAGGAGGCGTGCCGGGAAGCGGTGCGGATTCATTTGGGGATGTACTGAAGCCCAGGAAGCCCGACGTGCAGCCACGGGCGGCTGCCCTATGTGTATGCGGAGCTGCGAGGCTCGAGAGATACAATGCTTACAATTCGAACGGTGTCGTCAATCACATAGAATAGCCGGTAGTTGCCAATCCGATATCGCCATGTCTCGGGTTTCCAGTTCCGTAACTTCTTGATGTTCCTCCCGAAGTACGGATTCTCTCGCAGCTGCTCATACACCATCCCTGTGATTTTTCTATACCGCGCGGACCCTTCCGAGAGGCGAAGCGCGGTGAGGTCTTTCAGGTACTGGTCGGTTTCAAAGATCCTGAACGGTTCAGACAAGCCGACCTCGACCGCTGTTGGCGTCCTCGGTGCCTTGCTTTATCCGCGCGACGAGCCCCTCATTTGAAAGGATATTTTCCATTTCAAGTTCGTCAGCATACTCAATTTCTTCAATATATTTCATTGTGGCGGTTTCAATGAAGTTCGATATTGAGCGGTTCTCGGCTTCAGCATGAACCTTCAACGAGTTGTAGAGTTCTTCATCAATTCGTAGGGATACGGTCTTGGTCATGTCGACATCCTC